>CAVOEZ010000312.1:0-5662 GCA_963694355.1 Latescibacteria bacterium UBA2968
CGCATCCTGTTGCAGAAACGATCCAGCCGGTCATCTCCAAATGGCGGTTGAACCCGAGTCTCGACACCTTCAGTGCTTATGACGCAGGCGGCACAGACGGACTGGATACAACAGGATTCTTCGGTGCAGTATTCGACGGACGCTATATCTACTTCTCGCCTCAACACGATCTGTCTGATCGCCACGGCAAAGCCCTCAGATACGACACACACGGCGAATTCACGAACCCTGAGAGCTGGGAAGCATATGATGCAGGTGAAACAAGCGGCATGAGTACGAAAGGATATTACGGCGCCGTATTCGACGGGCGTTATGTCATATATCCACCCAGGCGTGACCCCGAAAACTTCCATTCGCGTGTCCTCCGATTCGATACCCGGGGCGGTTTCAAAGACCCGGAAAGCTGGGATGCCTATGAAGCCTCGGGTACCAACTCCTCCCAATCGGCCGCGTTCGACGGGAAATACATCTACTTCTGTCCTGGACAGAAATCCGTTCCAAAGGTCACCACCAAAGACGAAACCGATGACAGTTCGCCCACGGTAACGGGAATGCGTGCGGACCAGCTCCTGATCAGCAGCGGCGACGTCATGCGGTATGATACGGGAGGCCCATTCCACGAACCCGCCAGCTGGCAAATCCGTGACATATCAGATACCGATGGACTGAACACCCGGGACTACGACGGAGCGGTCTTCGACGGGAGACATATCTACTTCGCGCCGCTTTCCTATGGCCTACCCCTCAGATACGATACCGAAAGCGAATTTCAGGAAGTGACTTCCTGGGAGGCCTACGATGCGAATGCCCTGGGTATGAAACGGTGTGTCGGCGCAGTATTCGATGGCAGATATATCTACTACGTTCCCTACGGCGCTTCGGAACACGCCATTCGTTTCGACACGCAAGCGCCCTTTTCCAGTGATGCCGCCTGGAGTTCCTGTCATCTTCCGGACATCCCCGGCCTGAATGTCAAAGGATTCGACGGTGCGTTCTTCGACGGTCGATACATCTACTACATTCCCTATTGGGACGAAGGTACCCACTTCCACGGCGTCACCCTGCGGTATGACACGACGCTCCCTTTCCAGGATTCGAATAGCTGGATCGCTTCAGACTCGGGCCTCACGGACGGCATCAAGACTGTTGGATTCAACGGAGGGGCAACTGACGGAAGGTACCTCTACTACGGCGCCTGGATGGACGGCACGGGGTTTCCCGAACGCATTATCGGGAACGGCCGCGTACTTCGGTATGACACCACTGGCGACGGCGCCTCTTTCTGCCTGAGGTACTCCGATCTGGGGCACAACGGTGGGCTGTGCGCAGCGCTGCCCGGATCCCGATTCCTTGTGAACACGGATCGGGGCGTCATCAGCATTGCGTCCAACAGCAAGCCTCTGGAGGTTCGCCATCACCTCGCTGGTGTGTACGATGGCCGGTCGATAAGCCTTTACGTCAACGGTCAGCTCGTAAATACGCAGGACGCCAGGGGACGTATCCTCACGAACGATGTGGACACCTCACTCGGTGGCATCATCGATGGATCGGCGTCTTTCAAAGGAGAGATCGAGGAAGTTCGCATCTCCTCAACAGCCCGTGACGCAGGATGGTTGGAAACACAGTACAAAAATCAGAGCGACCCGACAGCCTTCTGCCGGATCGCTCCCTGAGTCACCTACCGGATTCTACTCCGCTACTCAGCCAGAATCATAATTCCCGAAGCGGTAGCCTGAACCGGATACGATTCCATCACCGGTCCCGAAATCCGGCCCTCCACCTTCTGGCCGACAGTCAACGCATCGAAGACCACCTGTTCCTTCGTCGTGCCATTCTGAGCCAGAATCAGCGTATCGTCCCGCAGTGTGATCTTTGCCCGGTCCATCCCCTGGCCGGTTCCTTTTCCACCGTCCACCAGAACATATCCCAGAATCCCATTCTCGCGGTCAACCCTGCCGGCCGAGATAATCTCAAGAATTCGCCCACTGAAGCTGCCTGAACTCACATCGGGCATCTTCGGTATGGATGGAGCAAAGGATTTCCGCTCGGAAAGCTCGTGCGTCCGCACCCCGCCGATCCACAGATCCGACCATTTGACCAGACCCACATTGGGCACGAACCACATATCCGTCACACCCGCATCCCTCAGACCCTTTGGGGGCTGAATCGCAAAATGGATGCTCTCGGCATAACGACTGTAGGGAACGGTCACCGCCTCGCTTCTGCTGATCACGGTCACGGTCGCCCCATCCAGGAATCCCGCTCCGGAATCGGAGGGCTCGATCGTCCAGGAGGCCTTCTCCGGGGCGCTGAAATCGAACAGCAGCCGCCACCTGTCACCGACCAGTTCCAGGATCTTGTTATCAGCGGTACGCCTCACGATGCGGTCCTGGTGGAACAGACCCTCGATCGGGTGTGCGGATCCAAACGTGGTCCTGATTGGATCTTTGACGCGAACCGTGGTCGCCCTGTCACCAAAGGACCAGGTCATACCGGTCACCAGCGGAAAGTAATCGCGAACAAGCCCTTCGTCGCCGGCCGCACGGAATGCCTCCTGTGTGGCAACCTGCGAATCCATAACGCCTTTTCCGCATCCTGTCAGAATAGCCAGCACGCCTACCAGAATGAAATGTCTCATCTCTATCTCTCCTGCGCAAGGCGTGATGGTTGATGTCCCATTTCGGGAACGGTTTACACCTCTCACCTTTGCAACCACCGTGCCAAACGCGAGGCAGAATACTGGAATATATTCTTAACATATTATTAACAATATATTATTCGATTTTTCTTTCCACAAAAATCACCGTGTCCAACATCACAAGGTCATCTCCATACTCAGAATTCTGAAATAAGCCTCGGAATTCTGGATGGAAACAAACGCGCGATCCCGGTTGAAATCTCCTTGATCGGTAACACGGGTAGACCTATCTTTTGTCCGCAAGACATCCTGCTGAAACAACCATCATCCAGGGAGACTGGCATGGCGACATTGCTTGGAATTGCGATCAGGAAGGCCTCACGTGCCCCTATGGAAACGCTGGAGGAAGCAGAAATATCGCTGGAAAGCGGGATTGCGGAAGACTTCAGAGGGGGCGTGGAGAACCGTCAGGTAACCGTCCTGGTCAAAGAAGCCTGGGAGGCCGCTTGCACTGCCCAGGGTGAGGAATTGTCCTGGACGACCCGCCGGGCGAACCTGCTGGTGGACGAACTGGATCTGAAGGAAAGCACCGGAAGCTTGCTCAAAATCGGCGGAGCACTCCTGGAAATCACCGGAGAGACTTTGCCTTGCCCCAGGATGGACGAACAGAGGCCAGGCCTGCAGGATGGCCCTTGGACCGGACTGGCGTGCAGGTGTCACGTGCAAAGTGGTCGAGGGGGGGGCGATCCGGATCGGCAATGCGGTGGCCCTGGAAAATTCCGTAGCCGCGGGTTGATCACTGCTTCAGAGGAAAAATGTACAGATCGGACGATCCGCAGCGATCAGACGTGAAATCCACATAGCTGCCCTTCGCAGATATGGAAGGATGAACGTGGATGGTCTGATCCTGGATGGGACTCGTATCCGGCCAGCAAAGAAGTTCCATCGATCCATCCGTCAAATCGAGGCGATACATCTCATTCCTGTGCGTATCCGCCTGCACATCTGAAATAATAAACTTTCCCGCGCGATCGATCGACGAGTGGCCAAACTTCCGGTCACTCGCAAAATGCTCCTGCATATCCTCACCTGACCGATTCACAGAGCAAATGGCTGTGGGTCCCCCTCCCGGCACGGTCTTCCGATGAAAATAGAGCCTGTCCCCCGTGTAGTCCCAATATTCGTGCGTGGCCCGGAATCCGTATGGTGGAATCAGTAACGGCCGAACCTCCTTCGTTCTCGTATCCACCCTCAGTGTTCTCACGCGTTCTTCCATAGGTCGATCCATATCATTCTGGTTATCTGGTTTTGGATCAAAGGTCACCAGTCGATCATCTCCCGGACAGAATTGACCGTGGGTCAGGTGATCGTTCCACGGAACCAACTCCTCGATTTCTCCCGTCTCGAGCAGCGCCATCGAAAGGGTGGAACCACCATCCCCCCGCCGGTAACTGACCAAACACCGGTCCCCCCTTCCCGACAATGCCATCACCGCCGAGTTGTTCGGAGGCTTTGGAATCTTTCCCGCCAGATCGATAACTACGCGTTCCTCCCCCGTGGCCACGTCCACCCCGTAAATTCGCCAGCCAGCGGTAAAGAACGCCTCACGGCCATTGGGCGCCATACCGAACGAAATGCTCCCATAGTCATCCACGTCGCTCAACTGAGACAATTCACCGCTGTCCGCCTCGGCTCGGTAGAGCTGAAATCTACCACTCCGGTTTGAGCTGAACACCACAAAACGTTCATCCTCGGTGAACGCCTCCACCTCCTGGTAGCAACTGTGGCTGATCGCGTCACCCACCGTCATCTGCCAGACTTCCCGACCGGTATCTTCGTCAAGAAACACCTTCTTTTCACTCGGCAGATTCCTCAGCACGTAGTCCCCCTCCTCCAAAAGAAACGCCCCGGGAGCCTAAGCCCCCGGGGCGTCCTTACTATAACCTTCAAGGCGATTACTTGAGCAACATCACCTTGTTCACGTCCGTGAATCCGTTCGCGACCATCTTCACGAAGTAAATCCCCGTGGACATGGCCCGACCGGATGCGTCATTGCCGTTCCAGGTAACCCTGTGGAAACCGGCTTCCAGACGTCCGCTGGCCAGCACAGCGATCTCCTGACCCAGCAGATTGTAAACGGCTACCCTGACGTCTCCTGTTTCCGGGATGGCGAAAGGAACCACCGTCTCCGGGTTGAAGGGGTTCGGGTAGTTGTCACCAAGCGCGTAGGTCCCGGGCATCATTTTGATCTCGGCCACGTGGGCACCGAAGAGCTCGGAAACATTGCCTGACGGATCCGACACCAAAGCCGATACGACCTCTACGCGGCCTGCGCGTACCTGATCCAACACCTGGAACTGCAACTGCACCAGGTTTCCTTCTCCCTGAATGGCATAGCTGGAGATATCAGACAGGAGGACCTGTCCTGGCGAACCTGCAATCTGGAGTGCCACTTCACCCTCGTCGGCAAATCTGGAGGCGGTGAGCCCCGCTGCGCCAACCCAGGCCAGTGTCGATGCATCGTACTTGACATTCAGGCTATATCCGGAAACGTCGACGGCATCCGTAACACGGACCGTAAGCGTCACCAGACCTGCCTGGCCCACACCAGGAATCAGGGTCAAGCCACTTGCACTGCTGAGGCCTGGACCAGCGATCTTGGATGAGGGAAGTACCACGTCTTCGATTTTCTTACCGTAGTTCTGGGCAAACAGAACGAAATCCCTGAATTCAACAGAACCGTTCGAGTCCAGATCTGCAGCAGCATTAAAGCTGGCGTCACCTGTACCTGTACCGAAGGCCTGGGCAAAATTGATGAAGTCGCGGAACCCTACTTCACCGTCACCATCCAGGTCAGGCGTTGCAACGGTGGGTCCTGCTACACGCAGAACAACCGAGGCTCCTGGTTCAGAGGCTACATTGGCGAACGTGGTTGCGTTCCCGATTTCAGCCTTTGTGAGTGTGATTTCCGTATCGGCTTCAAATCCCTCATTGACCGTGAATCCGATCTGGCCGATGTGACCA
>CAVOEZ010000313.1:0-5661 GCA_963694355.1 Latescibacteria bacterium UBA2968
ACGATGGGCGTCTGACGACCCACAGCCCACAGACTGTGCCGGGCTTCGTATGCGCCGGCGACCCCTACAATAGGAAAAAGGGTGGAAAATCCTCTAAGATAGTTTTTCGTCAACAAAAGCAGGCAGACTACCCCGATGATGATGGGCAGTTTCTTCCAAAGCGGTAAAGGTGTTCGGTGACCGGGTTCAAGCCGAAGCGGCATATACCTGTGGAGGAACCCTCCCAGTGTGAGCACGCACGCGCAGGAAATCCAGAAGGCGGTTTCCGTATGCGGCAGAAGCCGTGCGAGGAAGGATCCGGTCCCGATGTAGAAGAGGACCCCCAGGAGGATAGCAGCCAGAACAGGTACGCGAAAGCGCTGATGCAGAATGCGGACGACCTGGTAAAAACAGAACAGAACCGAGAGCGCCACCATGTTGGTCGCATCCATCGGCTGTCCGACAGAGAGCGCAATCACCGTAAACGGAAACGGAAGACCGAGCAGGAGAACCTTGGCCTTTGGCGCGTGCATATATGCCATTAAGGTGACTTGCAATGAGACGACGATCAGGAGAACGACGTCCAGTGGGGTGATGGTCATAGATGAAGGGCTCAGGAAAATTGCTCAAGAAGAATTCTGAAACGGAACTGTCGGGAAGTTCACCTAAAAGGTAGGGCCCTCGACAAACTCCCTTCGCATGGAAACCTGCAGGCAACCAAGCGGAATACGGAATCGTTGAGCGTCGAGGAGCGTCGATAATATAAACAATGAAGGGCCGATTCACAATAATTGTGGAATCGGTCCTTGAGTTCAGTGGAGCCTTTCAGGATAGGAAATTGTCTGAACGTAGTTGGGTGAGACCTGTCCCTCGATACACTCCCCTTCGGGGAGCACTCGGGATAACGGGGATACGTTCGCGGAGTTGGTTCTTTTAGTTCAACAGGAGTTCATCGGTCACTGCTGCAGCGGGATCCGAGATCGGGAAGTAAGCCTCCCGTCCACCGGGATCGCAGAATTCGGTCAGGAGGACCTCCGTCTCAGTTCCAGATTTCGAGCAGCGGGCGGTCAGGCGACAGGTGGTTTCGCCGGGGTGAGATGCAGGTCCGCGGGCATACAGCTTGGGCGCATCTGTGGTGAAGATGAGCCCCTGGAGGTCGGAGTCTTCAAGGTCAGGATTCCGATCAGGATTCAAAGCGTAGAGGACCGGACCACGCAGGACGGATGCCTTTCCTGCCTGCTTCGCGGTTCCACGATGGAATCGCCAGTCCATCTGCAAATCCAGGGTGACGGTGTCGCCCGACTGCCAGGTTCGCTGGATTCTCAGTGGGACCGCGTGATCACTCGTTGCAGCCGCTTGATCGTTTACCCTGGCTTTATACTGCCTGCACCAGGCCGGTATTCGAAGCGTGAGCGGGAATTCCGATGGTGTGGCCGGATCGACCTGGATCGATATCTCGCCGGAGGCCGGGTAGGCGGTTTCCATGCGGAGGCGGAGAGATCGGCCTGGGGCGATCTCTGTGCTCACATCCGCCACCGTGTAGAGGTTGACCGCGAGGCCCCCTTCGTGTTTGTAGACGATCATCTCCGGGAGTTCTGATACGATGCGCCGGAAGTTTCCGGGACAGCAATAGGTGTCGCGGTCCCAGTAGGTGCGGGGACCAGAGAAGGGAACATAATAACGAAGCGGTCTCCCTTCCGGGTCCTGCGCCGCGAAAAGGGCGTTGTAGACCGCACGTTCCATCATGTTTCCATTGGCCAGGTCACCGTCAAGCTGTATCCGTTTTCCGAGCAGCCGGATGAGATATGCGGTGGCGCAGGTCTCTCCAAGATCACCGGTTCCATCCTGATCCGAATGCCAGCACTCGGTCTGGCCGCAACTCCCGGTGACAACGAGACCGCCTTCAGCTGTGAGAAAATGCAGGGCGCGCTCAGTCTGGCGAAGTAGTGCGGATTCGCCCGTGAGATTGTAGAGTTCGAGCTGTGCGAGACACCGTGTTAGATAGGCGTAGATGTGGCCTTCGATCTTTCCGTGCCGACCCTGGACAATCCCGAGATCCCAAGTCGGCAAATCCTGGACCTGGATACAGAAGTCCAGATAGCGCTCTTCTCCTGTTTCCAGGTGAAGGGCGATCATTGCGCGGTCGAGGCCAATGGTTTTGAGTTCGACCGCGTTCCTGTCTTCGTTGATTCCGACAATGCGCTCGGCAGTCAGTTTGTCAACGAGATAGCTGCCCATTGCGCGGGCGCGTTCCAGCGATTCACCATTCCGAAAGTACCGCCAGTCTGCAATCATCCCCAGGATGAGATAGGCCATTTCGTGTACGTCCCAGAGCGTGTCGATGCGGTGTTCCGGGATCATCGTGCCCAGATAGCCGTCTGCCTGCTGGGCATTGAAGAGAGACGCGATCACACGCTCACGCAGATGTAGCAGATCGGGATCGGAGGTGTGTTTCGCAAAGCGCACAAGGGCTTCAAACGTTTTGCCAAGACCTACATACCCGCCGGAGGACTCGTGTTTTTGGAATGGAGAGAGGAAGTCCGTTTCCCAGTCGAGAACGAGCAGGTTGTTCTTCCAGGTGCGCGCCAGGCGGTCGCCGATCCACCCGCCAACTCTGATTTCGGAGGGATCGATGGGCACCATATTGTCATCGACAGACATATCAGGATCCCACAGCCGAGTACCGGCGAATACCTCTTCGCCAGGTGAACTTGAGGAGGATGATGCCCAGGACCAGCCAGATCCCCTGGGCAATGAATCCGTTCATGATTTCCTCCGGAGAGAGGCGATTCAGCAAGAGCTCCACGGGGAATGCGACCGTCCACCGAAAGGGCAGGAGGTCCGCAAGGATCTGGATGGGTTCGGGCAGGAGTGAAAGAGGGGCGATTCTTCCGGCGAGAAACAGGCCGAGCACGAAATGGGTTTCGTTGATTGCGGAGACACGCGTGGTCCAGAAGGCTGCGAGGGCCAGTGTCCATTCGGTTGCGAATCTGACGAAGAAGGCGAGGATCACGGCCGGGATGAAAGCCAGGACCGTCCAGGTCTGCATCGTAAAATTCGGAGTGAACAGGAAAGCGAGCAGGGCTACGGAGGGGAAAAGGATGACTGCGGTGAGGACCTTGTAGGCGACGTTGTCGGCCACGTCCTGGTGGATCGGGTGGATCGGTTTCAGAAGGAGCGGGGAAAGTGCACCGTGCCGCACCCGGTATTCGAACTCATACATGATCCAGGTAAATGTGAACTGGTTGACAACCATGAGGACGATGTAATAAGCGACAAAATCACCGGGTGTGTAGCCCCCAACCGTACCACCCCTGCTTTCGGCCACGGTGGACCAGACCACAAGGTAGATGATCGGTTCCAGGATGCGGAAGATCATCCAGATGGCCATTGCTGCGCGATACTGGAATTGCAGCGCGAGCGAAGTTTTGAAGAAGGTCCAGTAGATGTTCAGCACGCGGCTCAGGCCTTTCCTTCTGATGGATCTGTCTCGTGTTTCTCCGTGGAGAAGACCTGCTCGATGACCTCCTCGATGGGTGGATCTTCCACCGTGAGCTCGAGGATGGGTAGGTCGGCCAGGAGTCTTCCAGTGATATCGACGGTTCGGGCTTTGGGAACTCTAAGGGTGATGCGTGCGCCGTCCGCCTGGACGACTTCGCCGTAGGCGCTGAGATCGGCGTTGTCGATGTCCACGTCCACGACGATGGTCTTGTCGGCCGAAAATCGCTGTACCAGTGTTTCCAGATCCCCATCGAAGAGGATGCTTCCGTGGTGGATAACGATGACCCGTTTGCAGAGGGCTTCGACATCTGCCATATAGTGACTCGTCAGAAGAACCGTTGCATTATAACGCTTATTGTATTCAGCCAGGAAGGTGCGGATGCGTCTCTGCATCGTCACGTCGACACCGATCGTTGGCTCGTCCAGAAAGAGCACCTGGGGGCGATGCAGGAGCGCGGCGGCGATCTCGCATTTCATCCGCTCACCCAGCGAGAGGTTTCGGACCGGTTTGGAGAGCAATTCCCCAATCTGAAGAAGTTCGCAGAGTTCATCGAGGGTTGCACGATACTCGCTCTGCGGAATCCGGTAGACCGCCCTGTTGCGCTCGAAAGAATCGGTGACCGGGATGTCCCAGACAAGCTGATTCCGCTGACCCATCACCAGGGTGATCTGACGAAGGAGCGCTTTCTCACGTTTAAACGGGGTGTGTCCAAGGACACTCACTTCACCGGCTGTGGGATAGAGCAGACCGGACAGCATCTTGAGTGTCGTTGTCTTGCCCGCGCCATTGGGTCCCAGGAAGCCAACGATCTCCCCGGGGGCGACGTCGAAAGAGACGTCCTCTACCGCCCGGATCTCCCGAATGGTTCGCCGGAAGAGACTCTTGAATGCGGCCTTGAGACCGCCTTCACGCTCGGGGACTTCGTAAGTCTTGGAGAGATTTCGGAGGGTTACGGCATTCATTGCGTTCGACCTGGAGAAGAATCACAGGGGGACTACCGGGATCCAATCCACAAGTCTAAGGAAACAGATGGCTGTTTGCAAGCGGGAAGAATGAATGAGACGGCAGAACGGTAAACAGCCTTGATGAAGCGTGAGGCGTCTGTTGGGTTACTCGTTTTTGACGCATGATCGAGAGACCTTGAGTCAAGAACCAGAGGGGGAATGGAGAAAGGCAATTGGTGGAGGTGTGCAACGTCGTCTGTGCGCCCGGGGAAGGTCAGGAACCTTCGGCAGGTTCATATCGTAGAACGATAAGCTGATCAGGACAGAGCCCCAGCGACTCGAAAGTTCGGCCCTCGCGATCACTGATTTCGACCTCGAAGGCCTGGCCACCCGAAAAGGACGCTACAACTGTTCCTACCTGGCCCCGAACGAGTTTGCATTCGGGGAGGTCCTCGGCAAGAGCCACCACATCGAGCAGGTTGAATTTGTACACTGATTACCTCTCAGGCTACGAAGGGAAACAAGTTGTTAACTTCGGATGATCAGATCCGTGCTCAATAATCCATCCATTGCGAATCCCAACGTATCTTCCCCGTCACTCCAGGACAAAGTCCACAATATATCGTTGTCCGTATTCGTCCAAGAGGCCCAATGTCGCCTCGCTCTCCCTCGCGGAATTTAACAGGATCTCCTGCAGGGCAGCAGCATCGTGGGCGGTAATTCCAATGGCGGCGAACAGGCGAGCCTTGTGTTTGCCCTCATCGTGAAGCGGATTCAGGCAGTAATCCTTAAGTTTGCGGATATCAACGGTCGCGCGATCGGCGTGTGGGATGGTCATAGCGTGTTTCCAAAAAAATGACAAATCAATTTGAACTAAGGCGAGCAAGAACTGCTCAATTGTGTGATTCTGCAACCAATTCTGGTGGTGGATACAGTAAAGAAGACCCTCAAGAATCAAAACATATGTATTATATAATACTATTTAATATACAATTAAAATTCACGAGATCTTGATAATGAGTATGGAAAAATGGTCTAAATAAAGGAATTTATCCGAATTGTGATATTAGATTAATATTCCACACGTCTGGAAATTTGACTCAAGACAGATTTGATATGTGAAAAATGTCAGTCAGCTGTCAGTCGAACGATTTGAGGTAAACCTGATTGCCCCAATCCAGACTGTCCGGCAGGATCAGCGCGCCGCCACCGACGAGGACACCGTCCCGGTCGAAG
>CAVOEZ010000314.1:0-5653 GCA_963694355.1 Latescibacteria bacterium UBA2968
GTGGCTTTCACCAAGAATACGATCAGTCACAACACGCTGATGATTGGGGATCGCGGTTCGGAATTGAGCCCGGGTGGACAGCTGGAAATTTTCGCCGAGGCAGCTCCACTTCGAGTGATGCAGGTAGATGGCTCGAACGCGTACGAAGAAGCAGACACGTATCGCAGAACTGTTGCTATGATCGATGTGGGGGATTCTGACAGCTATGTGGTGGACATCTTCCGGGCGTGTGGAGGAGACAATCACCGGCTGTCCTGGCACGGAGCATCCGAATCAGCAGAGGTGAGCGGGCTAAGATTGGATGAGCAAAGCACCGGGACACTCGCGGGACCTGAAGTACCGTACGGTAAGTTGGATGGGGAGAAGGGAGAGTTCCTGGGCAAGAGTGGATTTTCCTACCTGCACCGGGTAGCGAGGTCTCGGGGGCGCGTAGACCATCCCTACACGGTTGACTGGAAGATCGAGGATATCTGGGACCGACTGTCCGAGGGTGACGAACCGCACCT
Source organism: Latescibacteria bacterium UBA2968 (assembly GCA_963694355.1). Classification (GTDB taxonomy): domain Bacteria; phylum Latescibacterota; class UBA2968; order UBA2968. The sequence goes on from CAVOEZ010000314.1 coordinate 507, forward strand.
GCGCATGCACGCCTTCACGGATTGTGACGAAGTGGCAATGGCAAATGGAAATGCGCCCAGAAATGTGCAGTTGCCGAGATACCTGATCCAGAGCCGACTGGGTGAAGACGTCAACAGCCAGTTTGTCAATGTGCTCGAGCCCTACGAAAACAAACCATTCATTAGAGAGATTCGGCAACTTGAAGTGGAGCACGAACTGAGACCCGAAGCAGTGTGTGCGATCGAAGTGTCGCTGCTCGATGGTCGCAAAGACTTCTTCGTGAGTTGCGAGCAACCGACAGAGGTGAAGGTGGAGGGTGGTCTGTATTTCCACGGCCTGACAGGTCTTGTGAGACAGGATCAAAACGGCGTCCAACAAGTTCGTATGGTGGGAGGCACTCGTTTGACGAGTGGCGCGGTGAATCTTGAAACCGAGGTGGGTATTCTGAGAGGGACAGTAACGGGTGTGGATGTGTCGGACCAGGAAAACAATCTGGTCTACGTGGATGTGCAGCTGCCGGCGGGTAACAGTCTGATTGGAAGAACCATCCATTTCCACAATGACTTACCACTCGACACGAGCTACAAGATAAAGGGTTATGGTGACGGTGCAGTTTCTACTGGGGATCTTACGGTTGTTAGAGGGTTCAAGAATTTCAATGACTATGATTCCGGGCACGCTTATCTGGTGAATCGAGGCGATGAATTCACTATACCCCTTGTGTCGACATTGAGATAGGGAAGCGCCTTTGAGAACCGTCTCAACGATTACACTCGAAGAAGCCATCGAGGCATGGGAGGCCTTTGAGATCCCAGGAGAACGGAGCCACCCGTGTCTTTTTTGCAGTGAAGCTGAATTGTCCGAGATTGTGCGGCTCTCGAAGACAGCGGGTAGCCGGCAAGAGAAAGAGTGTGAAGTCGTTCTTGAATCAGCCGAATGGCTGGTCGAACAGAATCTTGCTATTTCGAAAGGCTCGTGGGTGGGAGGTGCTCGATGGGGATGTGTAAAGTGTGCGACTCGGGATTTGCAAATTCTTAGAGCTCAACCTGAGTCTGGTCTCTGTTTGCGCTGTGGCAAGGTGAATGATGACACCGAGTTCAGATCGTGGTGGGCGGTGGAGATGCACTCGAGGAGGTTGAACCAGGTTAATATCCTGACCTGGGCTTACGTCTTTTCCGGTGAATCGATTTTTGCGGAGAAGGCGGTGTCGGTGATGATGGAATATGCTTACTGGCTTCCAGATTGTCCGGTTCTCGAGACCCGGGAATACAACCGAACCGGCCTTCGATTTTCCGTGGATCCGCAGTTGGACATTCGATTCGCAATTGCGATGGCGGAATACTATGATCTCTTGTACGATTACCACGGGTGGGATCCGGAGTCTAGAACTGTCTTTGAAGAGAATGTGCTGAGGTCTACCGTAAAATTGAACGCAGAAAGATGGCCTCAATTCATGTCAAACGGTCATAATATGTATCTGACCGGTAGAGTAATGCTGGCTGCGGTTGGGTTCTGTTTGGGGGACAAAACATACATTTCTGATGCAGTTGGGCCGGAAAGCGGTTTCCTACGTCATCTGAAAGAGGATGTACACGATCATGGGTTTTGGTGCGAGAGTACGCTGAATTATCATATGGCGATGGTCCGTGATTTCACGATGATGAGTGAACTGTTGTTTCACGCGGGATACGATCTCTATTGTGTAGACCGATTCCGGAAGATGTTTCTGGCGCCCTTGGAACTGATGGTTCCAGAACAGGCGGTGATTCCCGGATGGGGAGACGGACCCAATTACAGCTTCGGTCCTTCTATGTCCGGGCATTTGGAGTTGTTGTCTTCGTACGAGCTGTTCTTCGAACGGACAGAGGAAATGACCGTTGGTGCGTGCCTCAAACGGTCCTGCGAAGAGGGACGAATGAGCTGTGGCCCACTTTTTCTATCTGAGCCCTGGCTCGAATATGACTTTGGGGAGATTGCCCACGCGCCGGGGGCCTACAACGATCACGGCATGGGTGTGCTCCGAGGAGGCCAGCTGTATGCACGGCTGAACTACCTGACAGATATCGGTGGTCACAGACACCAGGAGGATTTGGAGCTGACAACGCACGCCGGATCTGGCTTCACCGGCGTGAATCTAACAACCGCAGACTATAGCCATCCTGTTCGACCCTATTACACAAGTGCCCTGGGGCACAATACGGTTTCGTTGCCCTTGAAGGAGTACAACGCGAAAACAGGAGGCGAGCCAGCGTTTTTCGCGGCATTCGACCAGGTACAAATTTTGAGTGCAAGGGCACCGGGAACCTATTCTGGATACGAGCAGCAGCGCACGGTCCTTCTGGTAAGAAACCTATACCTGGTGGACTTCTTCAGAGTCTCGGGCAAAGAACCCACCGAGATGGATTGGGTATGGCACTGCGCCGGCGATCTGAAACGTCCTGAGGCAGGACAGCCAGGAAAAGTCTCTGGCGGTTCGGGATACGAGTGGTTGGAGAGCGCATCCTGGACAGAGGAGAGGAACGACTGGCAGGCGACCTGGGAACAAGGACAGCCGGATTCCGGAATGCGGCCTGCGGAACTGGCGCATCCTTTTGATGAAGAAATTCTCTGGCAGGCTTCATGCGATGATTTTTTGATCCGGAGGAAAATGGATGGCCGACTCGCTAAGATCTGGCGTGCGAATACGCCATATCCAATGGGGTTGGTTTCTCCTGTCTTCGCTTCGATCTGGTCACCAAATGCAGAGACCCCGATGGATGATGAAGAGGCGTCCAACCCCATCGAGAGCCTGGATGATCAGGTCTACTTCAGAATAAACATGGGCGGTTCTGAACCTACTCGAGTGGCCTACGCTGAAGGCCCAGGATACGGGTGGCGCCCTTTTGAACCGAGATGTCCAGTGCTGATTGCCAGACGCTTTGCTTCAGAAACGACATTCATGTCTGCGCTGGACGCTTACGACTCTGACCCCCTGGTGCTTTCGGTAGAATCGCTCTTTGATAACCGGTTTGGAGCAGCGCTCAAGGTCCGGACAACGGATTCGGAAGAGGTGTTCGTCGCGAACTATGGAACCGGGCCATTGTCGGAGGGTGACGTCTATCTGGACGGCAGATTCGGCATGACGTCGAGCAGCGACGTGGCATGGGGAATGGTCGTTGACGGGTCTGAAATACAAACGGAAGGAATGTCCTTTTCTGCTTCATCACGCGGCACACAAATAATACCTGGTTGAGTAATATGGAATTGCCAGAACGAACACACATTTATCAGAACCATCACCTGGACAGTACGCGGTGGGATCGATATGTTACGCGAGCCGACGATATAGTGATTGCCACCCCCTACAAGTCCGGCACTACATGGATGCAGCATATCGTTCACAGTTTGCTATTCCCAGAAAACCGTGACCCTTTTCCGTCCGGGATTTCGCCCTGGCTGGACATCAGGGTTCCCAACCTGGACGAGTTGATCGACAATCTGGAGGCGCAAACACATAGACGTTTCATCAAGACCCACCTTCCGTTGGACGGTTTAACATTCTACGAGAATGTGAAGTACATTGTGGTCAGTCGGGACGTCCGGGATGTTTTCATGTCGCTGTGGAACCACTACAGCAGTTACGCTCCCCGGGCATACGATTCCTTCAACAACACACCTGGTCGCACGGGCGGACCTCAGCCTCACTGTCCTGATGACATCAGGGAGTTCTGGAAGATGTGGATCACAAGGGGATGGTTCCAGTGGGAAACCGAGGGGTATCCATTCTGGTCCAACATGCGGCATGTGCAGACGTGGTGGAATTACAAAGACCTGCCCAATATCCTGTTTGTCCATTACAACAATCTGAAACAAGACACAGAATCGGAGATCATGCGTATTGCTCAGTATCTGGAAATCGAGATTCCGAAGGGCTCCATGCAGAATATTCTGACGATGGTGTCTCTGGATACCATGCGACGGAATGCTGTGGAAAAGGAACGAGACGAAGAAGGAGAGCCCTTCATGAAGGGTGGCGCGCGTTCCTTCTTTTACAAGGGTACCAACAGCAGATGGCGAGATGTCCTTACTGCAGAAGATTTGCTGCTTTACGATGAGGCCGCCCAGCGCGAGTTGTCCGCCGATTGCCATCGCTGGTTGGAGCAGGGCGTGATATAGACGGACCTGGTTACCTAACCCGGAGATATAAATGAAGTTCGTCCTGCTTTTTTTTTTGTTGGTATGCGACCCGATTTCCGCTCTCGCTGAAGACACGGACCATTCAGTGGCGAGGAAGTGGAACGAGGTATTGCTGGAGGCGATCAGGGATGATTTTGCGCGCCCAACAGTCCACGCCAGGAATCTGTTCCACGCTTCTGTAGCACTCTACGATGCCTGGGCGGTCTACGATAATGTTGCCAGACCCTTCCTCCTGGGGCAGACGAGAGGCCAGTTCACATGTGCCTTCGACGGTGTGGAGGCGTCCATGGATACGGCAGCGGCTCAGGAGGAGGCCATGAGTTTTGCGGCATACAGGTTGTTAACCCATCGGTTCAGGGATTCGCCCGGTGGTGCGACTTCAAGTGCAAGATTCGATTCCCTGTTTACGGCGCTGGGGTATGACAATACCTTCGACTCCCTGGACTATTCCACGGGGTCGCCGGCTGCCCTAGGAAATTTCCTGGGACAGTGCCTGATCGAGTTCGGACTTCAGGATGGCGCGAACGAAGAAGGAGAGTATGAAAACCTGTCCTATGCTCCTGTGAATCCCCCGCTGGTTCCGCTTCTTTCAGGCAATCCTGATATGATGGACCCGAATCGGTGGCAGCCACTGTCCCTCAGGATATTCATCGATCAGAGTGGCAATGTGAGACCCGGCAATACACCCGACTTCCTGGGTCCCGAGTGGGGGAATGTGGTGCCCTTCGCGCTGTCTGATTCGGATCTGTCCATCTATGAACGGGATGGTTTTGGATATCGCGTCTACCATGATCCGGGTCCCCCACCGTATATCGATCCAACACAGGTGGACGGCATCGGCGAGGAATACAGGTGGGGATTTTCGCTGGTTTCCGTCTGGTCCGCACAGCTCGATCATACGGATGGTGTGATGTTGGACATTTCGCCGGGGTCCATAGGCAACAATCCAGGATTGCCATGGACGATTCCTGGTTACCGGGATTTCTACAAT
>CAVOEZ010000315.1:0-5651 GCA_963694355.1 Latescibacteria bacterium UBA2968
CTGCTGGTGGTGGGTTCTCGCGGCAATATTGACAGGGGTTCCCAGACGGGATCCGCTTATGTTTTCAGTAAAGGCGGATTTGGCTGGATCCAGGAGAAGAAACTGGCAGTTTCAAAACAGATTTCGAATTGCTGTTTCGGGTCTGACGTTTCCATCAGTGGAAATGTGATTGTCGTAGGCGCCTCCGGGGAATCCGTTCGCGGTCACGCTTCAGGAGCAGCATATGTATTCAGACAAAGCGAGTTGGGGTTGTGGCTGCTGGAAGCCAAACTGATTCCCGAAGATGCATCGGAGAGGGACTATTTCGGGAGTTCGGTTGATATTGATGGGAGCCGTGTGGTGATTGGCGCCGATGGGTCCGATGATCAAGGTGTGAGGTCCGGTTCCGCGTACGTTTTCCATCGCACCAGGGGTAAATGGCGGCAGGAGGCCAAACTGATTCCTGGCGAAGGCGGAAGACACCATCTGTTCGGGGCAGCCGTGGCGATCAGTGGCGAGCGAATCATTGTTGGCGCCTACGGAGACGATGTCAATGGCCGACAGTCCGGCTCGGCTTATGTCTTCATTCGGAAAGCGGGCAAATGGCAAGAGATGTCAAAGCTGGTTCCGCCGGGTGGTCGAGCGACACAGTATTTCGGGAGGTCGGTTGACATAGACGGGGAAAGTGTGATCGTTGGTGCATTCGGAGACGGTCACAGCGGTTTGAAATCCGGAGCGGCGTACGTATACAGCGTGCGGAAGACGGGACTTGTATTGCAAGCGAAACTGTTGGCTGAAAGCGCAAGAGCGTTGCAGGAATTTGGTCGTTCGGTGGCAATCAGTAACCGGCGTGTGGTCGTTGGGATGCACGGTGATGGAAGCAAAGGCCCGTGGTCCGGAGCAGCATTAATTCAATGATCGTGAAGCGCTGACAAGCCGCAGTCTGCCAGAATCAGGTTTCCATTAAAAGGTTAACGATGCAGATAGAGCTGAGAGATCTTTCCCTGAAATACGAAGAAAAAGAGACGATGTTCGAAGGCGTCTCCTTGAGTTTCACGAGTCAGGATTTCGTGCTGATCAGGGGACAGTCGGGAAGTGGAAAGTCGAGCTTGCTCAGACTCATGAATCGACTGCAGGAGCCGACGAGCGGCAAGATCGTGGTGGACGGGAAGGCTATTTCGAACTGGGACGTTACAGCACTGCGGCGAGCGGTTGGTTATGTGCAGCAGACTCCGGTTATGGTGGGCGGGACCGTACGAGAGAATCTGCTTCTACCCTTCCAATTTAAATCTGCAGAGAAATTGGTGGCGCCGTCAGAGGTCGACCTTGAAAGGTGGATGGGAGATTTCCTTCTGAATGGCGTGACGCTGAGTGAGAACGCAGAGGTTCTTTCAGTTGGCCAAAAGCAACGCATCGCACTGATCCGCACGCTGCTGACTGAGCCGGCAATCGTTCTGTGCGATGAGCCGACTTCTGCCCTGGATCCCGATTCGAAGGCTATTGTCGAGGGATGGCTGGAGCGTATTCATCTCGAGCAGAATGTGGGCGTGGTGCTGGTGACTCACGTAGATTTTAAACCGGAGCAAGTGACGCCGAGACGGTTCGTTCTGTCATCCGAGGGATTGAAGGAGGCTTGAACATGGAGACCCAGATTCTCGACATATCACCGTTCCAGCTTCTTCTCTGTCTGATTTTCGTGGCGATTGCAGGAACGGGATCGGTTGTGTTCCGCCTGAAGCTGGAGCGGGATCTGGTGTGGGGAACGGTCCGGACATTCGGCCAGCTCGCACTGGTCGGTTATGTGCTGAAGTACATTTTCCAGATCAACAATCCATATCTGGTGCTCCTCCTCTTCGTGTGGATGGTGTTCTGGGCAGCTCATGCGATACGTAGTAGAGTTAAGGAGGAGGAGGTGTCCTTTTTCCTGCCGACCTTTGTGTCTATGGTGGCCAGTTACACTACGGTTACTATTCTTGTGACTGCGGTGATCGTCCAGGTCGATCCATGGTATCAGCCTCAATATTTTATTCCCCTGGGCGGAATGATTGCGGGAAATTCGATGAACGCGATTACCATTTCGCTCGAGCGGATGTTTGCGGATATCCGGAAGCAACGCGACCAGATCGAACTGGCACTTTGCATGGGAGCGACTTACCAGGAGGCCACGGGTGATATCTTGAGAGATGTGATCAAGGCGGGTATGATCCCTTCGATCAACGCGTTGATGACCGTCGGGCTGGTTTCGCTCCCGGGGATGATGACCGGGCAGATTCTTGCGGGATCGAACCCGGTGACGGCGATCAAGTATCAGATCATTGTGATGCTGATGCTTGTGGCATCAACCGCGATTGGATCGATCATTGTGGTGCACGCCGTCAGGCGCAAGTGTTTTACCCGGGCACATCAACTGGTGATTTGAGGCAGAAGACGATTTCCTGACTTATGCGACTTCTGGGCCTGGTGATCACCAGGCCCTTTTCTGTGCCCACTATCGAGGTTCGGCTCCGAGTTTAGAGAGAGAGGTTGACAACTTCTATTAATAAGTGTATACTTATATAAGTTATGACTAATATACATACCATGAACGCACTGGGCGATGCAACTCGCCGGCTGCTGTTCGAGCAGATACGCCAGAGTCCGTGCAGTGTTTCGGAGCTCGTGGCAAATGTTTCTGTGAGCCAGCCAGCGGTTTCCCAGCATCTGAAGATCCTGCGGGAGGCCCAGCTTGTGAGCGTGGAGAAAAAGGGGCAGCAAAGGATTTATCATATGGATCCAAGAGGCCTGCAGGAACTCCGAGCGTATGTAGAAAACCTCTGGGAAGATGCCCTGCACGCGTTTGGAGATGAGGCTGAGAAGATGGCAAGCACGGGTGAAGTCGCAAAGGGAGTGCGAGCCAAATAGTCTTTTGTTCCTCTCCCTAATTGTTCACACCACCCCTGGGTTCAGGGGTAGGAAACGGAAGGAGCGCTTTATGGGTACCTCCCCCGAAGCAGGAATCAAACCTGTAGAGAAACAGATCAAGGTGAGGTTGAATCAGGAGGCCGCATTTCAACTATTCACGGAGGGACTTGGCAGGTGGTGGCCCCTCTCCAGTTATTCTGTTGGAATGGCAAAGGCAGAGAGTTGTCGCATGGAAGGACAGGTTGGTGGGCGGATTTACGAGGTTATGGAAAGTGGAGAGGAGTCGGAATGGGGACGAGTGACCGAATGGGACCCGCCCGAGAATGTCGGCTTTGAATGGTATCCTGGGCGAACACCTGAAACTGCACAGCAGGTATCGATAAAGTTCACCGGCTCAGACGACGGGACACTTCTGGAGTTGGTGCACACCGGATGGGAGACCCTGGGAGAGAAGGCGGAAGCAACGCGAGGTGGATATGACTCTGGATGGGATTTTGTTCTGGGTCAGTTTACGGAAGCGACGGTAAATCAGAGATAACAAAACCCGATTATATTTGAATGGTTTCAAAATCAGCAAAGACTACGAGCCCGTCTCAGGTGAAACGGGCTCGTAGTCTTTGCTGGTGTGTGATGACCTGACCTCAGGACTCAGTTGTCTTCGACAGATCCATCTTCATACCTGAGTTCCTCGCGGAGCATTGGTACATATGGGTGCGCCTTTGCCACTTCCTCGTTCAGTTCCAGGCCAAGACCCGGCGTGTCCGGGAGTGTCACAAATCCGTTCTCGATCTGATATCTGTGTCCGAAGAAGAGGTCGTCCTGCCAATCTGATGTTTCCCTGACCTGGTCGAAAGCGTAGGTGGACATTTCCTGGATCACGCTGTTCGGGCAGTTCAATCCCATATGGATTTCGGCGGTGATTCCCACTCTACTGTACGTAATGTGAGGTGACACCTGGATGTACTGTGCCTCCGCCATGGCTGCAATTTTTTTGAATTCCGAAATGCCGCCGCAGTGGACGATGTCCGGATTCAGATAGGACACGATGTGTTTCGCAATGATGTCCTGAAATCCCCATTTCATGAAGTTCCGTTCGCCCATGCATAGTGGCACGGATGTGTGATCGCTGAGCCACTGGAGTGCATCATTGGAGCCCTCAACCTGTATGGGTTCCTCAACCCAGAAGGGCCGGTAAGGCTCAATTGCCCTGCAATACTCCAGCGCCATAGCTGGGGTCAAACGTCCGTGGGCGTCGATCAGGATGTCGAAGTCATCTCCACCTTCGAGACGGATTTCCTCGATCTGTTTCACGGCTCGGCCCAGATCCCAGGGCATGGGAACGGTGAGGCTGTCGTCGACTTTCGTTACCGGGGGCCCCGTCTTCACCGCATTGCATCCAATGCTTCTGGCGCGCTCCACCCCGGCTTTGCCACCTCCACCGGTGTAAATGCGTACCTTATCGCGTGCGGCTCCTCCCAGAAGTTTGTAGATCGGCATGCCCGCTACCTTCCCCAGGATGTCCCAGAGGGCGATGTCAATTGCACTCAGGGCTGTTGCAAAGAGCACGCCCACGTGCCAGCGATTCCATCTGTATAATCCCTGCCAAAGAAACTCGATGTTCGTTGGGTCTTTTCCAATCAGATGGGGTTCCATGTCCTTGATGCACTGAGCGATGGTCCCAACCTTGTTGTCGCTGATCGAACCCTCACCGAGTCCCGTGATGCCCTCGTTGGTACTAATTTTTACGAAACAGCAGTTGCCTTCCACCAGGAATGTTTCCACAGCGGTTATCTTGATTCCCGAAACTTTGTTGCTCATGGTTGCCGCCTCCAATCAGACCATTTGATGCTTCTCAATTCATTAACTTTCAGCTATTCGTTAGGCTTTGGGATGATGTTCCGGCGATGGTCAAGCTCAATATCTTGTCTCAATGTCACTGTCCCGGACGCACAAAGTGTTTCCGGGCACGTTCGACTTTTCGCCTGATCACACAGTCCGGTACGTGGTCATTGATCAGTCCCATCGCCTGCATGAATGCGTAGACGGTGGTCGGTCCGACAAATTTCCAACCCAATTTCTTCAGGTCTTTCGCCAAGGTGATCGATTCCGGAGAAGTCGAGACTGATTGTGGCGCAGCCACGAGCTTCGGGTCCGGCTCATAACTCCAGACGAAGGCTGCGATCGAACCTTCCCGCTTTACGATATCCAGGGCCATCTTTGCGTTATTGATCACAGCTTCGATTTTGCCGCGGTGCCGGACGATGCCTTCATCTTTTAGCAGACGTGTTACATCGCGATTGTTGAAACGCGCCACCTTTCTAAAATCGAAACCGTGAAATGCGGCGCGGAAGTTCTCTCGCTTGGCGAGGATGGTTCGCCAACTCAAGCCGGACTGAAAACTCTCGAGACAGAGTTTCTCGAACAGGCGAATATCATCACTGACGGGATAGCCCCACTCGGTGTCGTGATATGCAAGGAATTCAGGCGCCGCACTGCACCAGTGACAACGTGGTTTGCCATCGGGGCCCTGTATTGTCTCGCTCACTTCTCAGCCTCCGGTTGGTTAGGAGATTCCTGCATCTGCTCTGGCCTACTATCTATTGTTCATAACAGATGCCGAGGTCTCGAGATGCTCTGCGGAGATTCCTGTCGTTGGTCCAGAGTTGGATCCCGGCCAGGACTGCTGAAGCGAGAAGATGAACATCAATGTACCCCAATCCTCTGCCTGCGAGAGCGTTGGTCTCGATGAATGTCAGAATTTCGTTGGGTTC
>CAVOEZ010000316.1:0-5642 GCA_963694355.1 Latescibacteria bacterium UBA2968
ACGTCCAGAAGGCAAACCCGCCTTTCTGTCGATTACGCAGGCCGGTTTGATTTCGTATATCGGGCTGAACGATTCGGGAATGGGTGTGTGTCTCAATACGCTGCCCGCACCGAGTCGTGGTCTGGGCGTGCCCCATTACTTCACGGTTCGGGGGATTTTCGAGACGGATTCGCTCACCGATGCAGTTCAGGCTGTGAGAAGGGCACACCGTGCGATTCCAGCCAATATCATTCTGGTTACACCCCAGGGTCCGGCCGATCTGGAGGTGACAATCGAGCATGTTCATGTGATCGAAGACAGTGGGAGCGGTGTCGTTACGCACACGAATCATTGTGAGCATCCGGATCTTGTCCGGGTGAACGAAGCGTTTCCCGAGTTGATCCAGTCCGGAACGAGGAAGATCAGGGTGGAACGCATCCTCGGAGAGCTTTCACGACCAATGGCGATCGAGGGTCTCAAGGATGCGCTGCGTGACCATGAGGGGTATCCCACTTCGATTTGCCGTCACCCCAACGATCACCCCACCACCGGTTATTGGGCAACCACGTTTTCGGTCATCATAGAACCCGAGGCAGGGCTTCTGCACGCGAGCAGGGGCACACCGTGTAGTCAACCTTACGAGACTTACGCTTTGAACTGAGGGGAAGCCTTTGACAGATCTGCAGATTTCAAGAGCCCTTTCCGCCAGGATTCTGGGTAAGGGGCATACCGGGATCATGATGGATTATTACCGGGAGAAACTGCCCAGACTTCAGCAGCCCAAACAGGCGGAGGAATGGTACAGGCGGGTGAAGGAGATCCGAAAGGATCTGGTGCGGAAGGTATATCTTTCCGGTCATCGGAAGGGGATCGGGCAGGCGCCGCCGAAAGTCCAGTGGCGCGGTGTCATAGAGACCGGCAAGGGCTATCGCATCAAGAAACTTCGGTATGAGGGGTATCCTGGGATGTGGATACCCGCTTTGTTGTACGAACCGGTCGGGATGAAGGGGAAGGTGCCTGCCATCTTGAATCCGAATGGTCATCATCGCGGCGGCAAGGCAATGGACTACAAGCAGGCCAGATGCATCAACCTGGCGAAACGAGGCATGCTGGCGCTTAATACCGAGTTCGTAGGGATGGGCGAATTACAGGGCTCCGCGTTCCATATGCAGCAAGGTCATGTCGATCTGTGCGGCGTGGCCGGTGTGGGGGTGATGTATCTGGCGATGAAGCGGGGTCTGGATGTGCTGCTTTCACATAAGCATGCCGATCCAGAGCGTGTAGCGATGACCGGTCTTTCAGGTGGCGGGTGGCAAACGGCTGTGCTGAGTGCCATCGATGAGCGCATCGGGGCAATCCTTCCGGTATCCGGCCATTCACCTATCTGGCACCGGGCGACAAAGCGGTGGCAGGATCACGGGGATCTCGAGCAGACGCCGGTGGATCTGTGCACGGTGGCGGACTACGATACACTGACCGCGATGTTCGCGCCCCGTCCTTCTCTGCTGATTCACAGCTGTGATGACAGCATTTTCAGACCGGAGTTCATGCGGCCGGCGATATATCAGCCCGCCAGGAAGGTATACAAGACCCTGGGCGTGGAGAACGAGATTGGATTCTATGCCAACAAAGATCCTGGAACGCATAATTACGACAGGGATATCCGCGAACAACTCTACAAATTCCTGAATCGGGCATGGGATCTAGATACGCCTGAAGCAGATATTCCCTGCGAGGATGAGATGCTGTCCGAGTGGGAATTGACCGTGGGGCTTCCTGCAGATAATCCGACTTATCTTTCGATTGCACAGGATCTGTCCGGCAGACTGCCGCTCGAGCGGGTATCCGGAAAGAACACCAGTGCGGATCGAAAACGCCTGGCCTCGGTTCTCAGATTGCCTGCCCGATACGGGGTGAAAGCGGTCTCCGCGAGAAAACAGAAGGTCGCTTCAGGGGTTCGAATCAGGCAGCACCTCCTGGAAATGAACCGCTGGCGTGTTCCCGTGACAGAATTCCAGAAGGGAAGGTCGGGCGAACCCGTTCTGGTGATTGGAGACGGGGGTCGTGCGAAATTGTCCGCGCAGGTGTCCCGTTTACTGAAAGCGCGGAAGCGGGTTTTTGTCGCGGATCTTTTTTCCTTTGGCGAGCAGGTCATTGCGGACAGTGTCTACCATCATCTTTTCATGGAGTGTGTCGCTGCGGGCGGAGACCGACCCCTTGGCATTTGCACCGCCCAGCTTCAGGCAGTACTGAAGTGGATTCGGGCAACAAGCAAGTCCGGCACGGTGGACATTATTTCGCAAGGGCTTTCATCAGGACTGATCGCCCTTTGCGCCGCGGCCCTGGAGCCGAAAAATCTTGATACGATCGAAGTCAACCTGCCGGATACGTTGCGAAGGTTGATCGACTGGGGTGTGGACTATGCAGACCATCCTGTTCTGTTCTGTTTTGGCCTGATGAAGGCGTTTGATATCGAAGACCTGGTGAGGCTTTCCGATCCGGTGAATATCGTGATGGACGGAAGAGGACCCATGAGGTAACTGGCGGGTGAACCTGTGTGGAGGAGATTGTCCAGATGGCAGATGCGATAGCATTAAAGGCAAGATTTTACAGAGCGCTCCCGATTGACAACCCCGGCTACGAAGATGTGACATTTGATCTGGATATCAAGAAGACCGCATTGATCGGAATGCATTGCTGGAATATCGGGTGTCCGGACGGGCCTCCGCAGGATATGAACTTCTGTGTGGATCTGGGCTGGCCGCAGTCAACAGCCGAGGGATACCGGATCATGAAAGAGGTGATGCGGCCGGCCATGGATGCCGCAAGGGAGATCGCGCTGCCGGTTATCCATATGGAAGCGGACTGGATGGATGAACAGTATCCGGAGATCCCATCCAGACGGGACAAGACAAAAGTTTACAAACCGACAGGGCTGCAAAAAGAAATGATGGATCGGGCGCACGGTGCGGACTATATGACCAAATCACCCCTGGTTCATATGCGAAGGGCGGAGATCGTTACGCCGGTGGGTGATGAGCCCATGGTATTCTATACGGACACATTGGATGAGTACTTGAAGGAGCACGGGATTGACACACTGATCTACACAGGGTTCGCCGCGGATATGTGTGTTCTGAATTCCGAAGGGGGAGGCAGCGCCATGCTGTCCAGAGGCTACCGATGTATTCTGATGCGGGACGGGACAGTGGGTGTAGAGCGGCCGGATACATTTGATGAAAAGCTTGCGACGCGTTATGGCATTCACATTTTCGAGTGGAAATTGGGATACAGTGCGACCTTTGCCGATTTCATGACAGCCGTGCAGCAAACCAGGTGAATTCTAATTCAGTGGTTATGATTTTTCCGGGGCGACCGACAGGTCGCCTCGAAGGCGTAAAATGCTGTGGGTAACGTGTGCGAAGAATCTTCGACGCGCTGCATGAATTCCGGGACGAGCATGAATTGCTGGTCGCGGGTATTGAAACCCCGACAGCCATTCAGTACTCTAAGTAGCAAATGATAGATCTTCCCTGGAGGCGTTTTGTAATGACACGATGGTTTCCGAAGGTTCTGTCGATGCTGGCGGTTTGCATCTGGTTCTGGCCACCGGCGGTACAGAGCGAATACAAACGTATCAACAAGCCCAATCCGAATGATTCCATGGCGGTGCATATCTATCGTCTGGAAAACGGGTTGACGGTTTACCTTACTGAAAATCATGAAAAACCCAGGATTTATACGGAGATTGCGGTTAGGGCCGGGAGTAAACACGATCCACCTGACAATACCGGGATGGCCCATTATCAGGAACATCTGATGTCCAAGGGGAACCACCGATTGGCCACGACAGATTTCGAGAAGGAAAAACCCCATCTGGACAAGATCGTGGCGCTGTATGAAGAACATTTCAAGGAGGAAGATCCTGAGAAGCGGAAGGCGATATACGCCAGGATCAACAAGGAATCTCAACTGGCATCGCAGTACAGCATCCCGAGAGAACACGACAAGATCTGGAAGGCGATGGGTGGGTCAGGTCGGAACGCCCATACCTGGCTGGAGGAAACAGTCTACAAGGTAGATATTCCGGCAAATCGTTTGAAGCATTGGGTTGTGCTCGAGTCGGAGCGATTTGTGAATCCGGTATTTCGGATGTTTCAAACAGAACTCGAGGTGGTGTACGAGGAAAAAAACCGATCTCTGGATGACAAACAGCGTCTCATTTTCGATGCGGTCAACAGGACATTGTTCAAATCTCATCCCTACGGTCAGCAGACCACAATCGGTACGGTTGAGCACTTGAAGAATCCTTCGCTCAAAACCATGTATGAATTCTACAGGAAAAACTATGTGCCTGGGAATATGGCCATTGTATTGTCCGGCGATTTCAAAGTAGCCGAAGCCATTCAGATGATTGATGCCCACTTCTCCAGTTGGGAAGCCAGGGAGGTTCCTCAACAGCAGACGTGGCAGGAAGCGCCCCTCGGTGGGGCGGAACGCGTGACGGTAAAATACAAGGGCGAAGCGCGGGTTCTGCTCGCTTTCCGCACGGTTCCCAGGAACCACAAGGATGCCGAGGCGCTCAGATTAATAGATATGATCCTCGACAATTCTACGGCAGGTCTGATCAATCTGAATCTGAGCCAGAAGCAGAGGGTCCGGGGTGCGGGGTCGTACCCTTATTTCCATAACGATTACGGGGCACAATATCTGTACGGGATTCCCAAACAAGGGCAGTCGCTCGAGGAGGTAGAAAACCTGCTCCTTGATCAGCTGAAACTGGTGAAGGATGGCGCGTTCGAGGATTGGATTCTTCCTGCTATCGTAACGGATTTCAAAAAGGACCGGAAGGGCAGGCTGGAGTCTAATAATGGCCGTGTCAGATTTATCAGCGATGTCTTTATCGGGT
The DNA here is from genome assembly GCA_963694355.1 of Latescibacteria bacterium UBA2968. GTDB lineage: Bacteria > Latescibacterota > UBA2968 > UBA2968. The sequence continues at coordinate 4,889 of CAVOEZ010000316.1, forward strand.
TTAAGGAATGGGACCAGGCGATCGCAGAGATTTCCAGAATGGAGAAGGTGACCAAGGACGATATCGTCCGAGTGGCGAATACGTACTTTGGTGAAAACTATGTGGCCGGATACCGCGTGGATGAGCAACACGAAATTCCCAAGATCGAAAAGCCGGTTATCGACAAGATCAAGATCGATCCATCGAGACAGTCCCCATATGCGGTCGAGCTGCTTGCCATGCCCGTTGATGAAATCGAGCCTGTTTATGTGGATCCTGAAACGGACTATGAGGTATCGAACTATTACGATGGTGTGGAACTCTACTATTCCAGGAACCCGATCAACGCTCTGTTTTCCCTGACACTGACCTTTGAGGTGGGTAACAATCAGGACAACAGGATGGCGATGGCGAGTCTGCTTCTGGACAAATCAGGTGCGGGCGATATCAGCGCGGACGATCTCAAAAAAGAATGGTACAAGATTGGTACGTCTTTCAGTATTCGGGCAGGAAACAATGAGACATCTGTCACCATCTCCGGTCTGGACGAGAATCTTGGGGCGTCACTGAGATTGATGGTGGAGCTGCTCAAGCATCCCGTTGCCGAACCGGCTACGCTCGAAGCGCTTGTGAAGATCACCATAGGAAAAAGAGAGGATGCGAAGAAGGACCACAGGCAGGTGCGCAGTGCGGTGGTGCATCTCAACCGACACGGTGAGGAGTCCAAATATCTGAGGATGTTGTCCAGCGAGGAATTGAAACAGCTCACCATATC
>CAVOEZ010000317.1:0-5638 GCA_963694355.1 Latescibacteria bacterium UBA2968
CGCGAAAAAGTGGCCACCCAGGTTGGTGCGGTTCGTACCTACGCCGACTATAGAGAAATGCTGGAGACAGAAGGCCTCGATATTGTAACTGTGGGGCCGCGATGGGTGGATTGCCATGAAGAACTGGTCCTTGCGTGCGTGGAGGCTGGTTGTCACGTATACTGCGAGAAGCCGATGTCATCCTCTCTGGAGGCGGGAGACAGAATGGTTGCAGCCGCCAGGAAGGCCGGTGTCAAGCTGGCCGTGGCCCATCAGGCGGTCTATCTTCCTCAGGTAAAGTGCATCAAAGGCATGATGGATAGAGGTGAAATTGGCGAGTTGCAGGCAATCTATGCCCACGGCAAACAAGATCGACGTGGAGGTGGGGAAGACATGATGGTTCTGGGAACGCATCTGTTCAATCTGATGCGTTTCTTCGCCGGCGATGTGGCCTGGATGTCGGGGCAGGTGACGGTTGGAGGAAAGGGTATTGAGCCTGAAGATGTCCGGGAGGGTAGTGAACCGATCGGGCCAATTGCTGGAGATTCCATTGACAGCTTTTTCTTGTTCAAAAGCGGGATCCGAGGATTTTTCGACACACAGGTTTTTCCAGAGGGTGGCGGGAAACCATACGGAATGGAGCTTGTTGGATCCCGGGGGAGGCTGGCGCTGAGAGGCGGGGGCGTAACGGAGGCCTTTCATTATCCCCACGCCGTTTGGGTACCGGAGGAGAAATGGCACGCTCTTGAGCTCGAGCCGATTCCTCTGGGAGACGGGAACAGAAGGGCGATACTGGATCTGATCGATGCCGCAGAGTCAGGTTGTGAACCCGTATCCAGCGGCGAGGCTGCGGTAAAAGCTCTTGAGATGATTCTGGGTGTCTACGAGTCGCAAATCACGGGTGCTCGTGTGCGATTTCCAGTTCGCAACCGGGAGCATCCACTTGCCCGGTTTTTGGATACGCAGGTTTAGTAGATGGGGAATTTGTCAATTGGAAGGATTCTTGTATATTAGGTTTGCACCCCGGGAATACACAGTATGAATTACAATTTAGCAGACGGCCATCCCTGGGTAAGCTCACATGGCTGAAGGGTGGAGGAAGACGAATCATGAACATCAAGGTTACTGAAGACATCACCTCGAAAATTGGATCCTCGACATTGTTGGCTGCCTGGCCAGGCATGGGCAGTGTCGGTGTCGGTGCGCTGGATTATATGCGTCGAAATCTGGAGGCGATTCCATTCGCCGAAGTTGACATGAGTGAATTTTTCGCACCTGAGGCAGTGGTGGTGGAGAAGGGGATTGCTAAATCATTCTCCGATCTTCCAAGTCACATCTTTTATTATGTAGAAAATCGGAATCTGATCATTTTTGAAAGCGAAGCCCAGATTGTAGGGCTTGGTGGCGTTACATTGATGAATCAGGTTTTAGATTTCGTCGAGGGACTCAAGGTAAAAACCATCTACACCTCTGCGGCGCTGGCCATGCCCATCAGACACAGCGAGGAAGTACAGGTTCTGGCTGCGGCAAACCAGGAGTCCTTGCGTGACGAGCTTGTCGATCTGGGTGTAGAAATCCTTCAGGAAGGGCACATTTCCGGTCTGAATGGTCTGCTTCTGGGGGCTGCAGGCCTGAGACGCATTGAGGCCGCCTGTCTGCTCGCAACCATGCCCCTTTATGCGCAGATGATGCCCAATCCGAAAGCCTCTAGAGAGATCGTAAGGGTATTCGAGAAAATTCTGAAGGTGGAGATCGATATGGAGGAGATCGACGAGGCGGCGGATCAGATGGATGAGACAATGTCCGAAATTGAACAGAAAATCCGGACAACCTTCTCGAGCATGGATAAAGAGGAGGAAGTGGAGGAAGAATTCGAAGAAATCGATGAGGAGCAGGTCCCCCAATTCGTAATGCAGAAAATCGAGCAGCTATTCCTCGAGGTGAGTCAAGAGCACTCCAAAGACAAAGCCGCACAACTGAAGAAGGAATTGGATCGCTGGAATCTATATGGATTGTATGAAGATCGGTTCCTCGAATTGTTTCGGCAAGACCCGGATAACATTTAGAATAAACTGCAACTTGAATTTATTAGATACAGAACAGATCCTTGGGAGACACGGAGCTTCATCCTGTGCTTATTTCCCTGTTTGTTACCGGAAACCGGGATTCGCCTGACCGACCCCGGGGCTGCAATTGCCCCGGGTTTTTTATGCATTTACTGGGTCATCTCGAGGGGCCGAAAAGACCTTGCCCGGTAATGGAATGAATACTAATTTAAAGCCAATCTCACAGTCCCTGAAGCGAATCCAAAAAGGAGACAGAAGTGTATCCAGACCATTCAAAAAACGCAATAGTACCTGAATTGAAAATTGATCTCTACAGCGATACCGCCACCAAACCCACACAGGAGATGCGAGAATTCATGTGTGCTGCGGAAGTGGGGGACGAGCAGCGGGGAGAGGATCCAACGACGAATGCACTGCAGGACAAGGTCGCACAGATGCTGGGGAAAGAAGCCGCTTTGCTTCTGCCTTCAGGGACAATGTGCAATCAGATCGCGTTTGCGGTTCACTGTTCACCTGGCGACATGATCCTGGTTGACCGTTCTGCTCATCCACTACATTCCGAAGGTGCGGGTTCGGGTGTTATCGCCGCCGCTACGATGTACCCGGTAGAGGGTGAGAACGGCAGGTATACCGCCGATCAGGTGGCGGAGGTTATGGAGCCTTCAACGAGATACTGGCCGGGAATCAGGCTGGTTGCCGTGGAGCAAACAACCAATCGACCAGGGGGCAGAGTGTGGGATCTGGATCAGATGCGTGCTGTTTGCAAGATAGCCCACGAGCGGGGTGCATCCACGCATATGGATGGTGCTCGATTGTTTAACGCAGTGGTCGCCACCGGTATTCAGCCCGGTGAATATGCTGCTTCCTTCGATACGTTGTGGATCGACTTGAGCAAAGGCCTTGGTGCGCCAATTGGGGGTGTTCTGGCAGGATCATCTGAATTCATCCTTGCAGCCTGGCAGTGGAAACAGCGGATTGGCGGCGCCATGCGTCAATCCGGTATTGTGGCGGCTGCAGGTATCTATGCGCTGGAGAACAACATCGAGCGGTTGGCCGAAGACCACGGACACGCAAAACAGCTGGCTGTAGCGATCTACGATGCGCCGGGTATTTCAGTTAATCCGGATGAGGTGGAGACCAATATGGTACGGTTTGATGTTGCCGAAACAGGTGTTGTGGCCAAAGCGTTCGCTGATAGGCTTCTCAAGGATTCGGGCGTTCGGGTCAGCACCCCAGGGAGAACGGCCATACGTGCCATTCCGCATCTGGGAATTTCATCGGATGATATAGATCAAGCGGCGGAGGCGATTAGAAATTTGGCTGCAGAATTGAACAAGTAGAAACGAAGAGGAGCACGCGCCAATGGGAACGCCAAGCCGGAAGTACCGGGTTTGTATACTGGGGTGTAGAGGGCGCGGCACAGCTGCCGGCAGGGCCTACCATGCTCACCCTATGACGGAGGTCGTTGGGCTTTGCGATCTAAAACCGGAATTGCTTGAGGCCCTGGGTGAAGATCTGGGGGTGGAGGCTCGATACACCGATCTCGATCGAATGATCCTGGAAACACAGCCCGATATCGTGGCCATACCGACCAGCACCGAGTTTCACTATGATCTCAGCATGCGTGTACTGAACCACGGTGTGAATATTGACGTTGAAAAGCCGATTTGCGTCGATTTGGTTCAGGCAGACGAGGTCATCAAGACCGCAGCAAACAAGGGGCTTCGGATCGCCGTGCACCATCAGGGCCGTGTCGGCGCCCCCATGAGGGCGGTTTCGAAGGCGGTCAAAGAGGGTAGAATCGGGAAACTTCGCCACATCTGTGTCAGTGGCAAAGGATATTACGGTGGCTATGGTCTGATGAATATCGGTACTCACCTGATTAATTATGTTCTGGAAGTGGCGGGCCATTGCAAAAGGGTATCAGCCAGCGCCCTTACAGATGGCAAACCGATCGGCCCGGAGGATGTTTTGCCTTCGCCCGGCGGAATGGGCAGCATTGCAGGGGAACATATCACGGCCACGCTCGAGTTCGAGGGGAACGTTACGGCCACTCTGCTCCAGCACCGTTTTCCTGTGGTGGATTCTGCAGCATATGCGATGGAAGTATTCGGCACCGAAGGCAGGCTATACTGGAAGAGCGACAGTGCCTGGATTCTGGATCCGCCACATTACCTGCCTGGCGCGTCATCGTGGGAGACGCTTGATCTGGAGGTTCCTGACCAATTTGATCCCGCCCGATCGGCGGAGGCAGAGTACGCGTTTGCCGGGGAGTTCGCGGCATCTTTGGATGCATCTCGAGAACACATATGCAGCGGATTCGAAGGCAGGCACGTACTGGAAATCATGATGGGCATTTTCGAGTCCTCGGCATATGGAATGCCTGTGTCTTTGCCTCAAATCAGGCGCGACCATCCGTTATTGCGCTGGCGAAATGAATTGGGTTACGGGCTGCCCTCCCCAATGCCCAGAGATTATCGTGAGTGGCTTTCCGAAGAGGACAAGCGGCTTGGAAGAGATTAGGGAAGGAGCAGACCTGCAAGATGCGAATCATTGACCCGCATGTTCACGTTTGGATTAACAGCCCGGACTACCCGTGGGCACCCGACAACCAGAATCCACCTGCCGAGGATGCAACGGTAGAGCAGCTTATTGACAAGATGAAGGAACACGGCACTGAGAAGACTGTGCTGGTGCAGGTAATCCACTATAAATGGGATAATCGGTATGCGGGGGACTGTCTGAAGAAGTTTCCAGACAGGTTCGAGGGGGTATGCCGGGTAGACCCGGAGAGCGATACAGCGGCCGATGATCTGAGTTTCTGGGTGGAGGAATACGGTTTCCGAGGCGTTCGGTTGAGTCCTGGCGTGGGCCCAAACGGCGACTGGTTCACCTCACCGGACCTGGATCCTCTCTGGCGAAGAACACAGGATCTCGGGGTTCCCATGTGTATCTTGACTCACCAGCAGCGCCTGCCTGACCTTGAAGTCTGGATCAAAAAATATGGTGATGTCCAGGTGTGTGTGGATCACATGGCGTGGCCGGCAGTTGATCAGGAGAAGCAGGTCCCGGATCTCTTGAGTCTGTCGAAATACCCGAATGTTTTTGTAAAAATTTCAGGGACCTGGGCGGTATCTAAAGAGCCGTATCCGTACAGGGATACTCACGATGCGGTCCGGCGAATCTTTGAAGCATTTGGCCCTGAAAGAATCATGTGGGGTACGGACTGGCCGCTGGTTGAGAACAAGTGTGGGTATACAGGCGCACTGAATCTGGTGAGGAAAGAGTTTGATTTCCTGACGGACGAGGATCGCAAATGGATTCTGAGTGATACTATTCTGAAATTATGGCCTTTCAATCGTTCATGATTCCCGAATGACCTGGTTGGTATCTGGTTGCTTGATGGCATATTTCAAGGGGAGGTGCAGTCGTGTTCAAGGTATCCTTTAACGGAAAGAACAAAAAAGTACTCTGGCAGGAGATGTGGCGGCACGAATTCGAAGCAGCGCTGGAGAACGACCCAGTGGTGATCATCCCAACGGGTTCCGTGGAGCAACATGGGCCTCACTGTCCCATGGATGTGGATATTGCCG
>CAVOEZ010000318.1:0-5632 GCA_963694355.1 Latescibacteria bacterium UBA2968
CGTCACCCACCCGCCCCCCCATTACAAAAGAACACACCATATTGAACTGATTCAGAATCGAACCAATCCGGGAAACATCTTCCGGTGTGGTATTTTCGTCCAGTTGCCCGGCACGTAAGGCCACGCCATCATACCCTGCTGAACGGGCGAAACGCACGAATGCTTCGATATCATATTCGAACGCGTCACTTGTGCCGGGAACGATGAACATCCGTGATGAAAGACACAGCTTCATAACATCCTCCTTGCCGTTGGAATCAAGAAATAGGTATACGCTCAATATACACCTCCAGTTCCCCCGAGGTAGCCGAAAGGTAAGGGTGCTTAAAGAACTTACAAAGCAGCAATAAATGAAGAAGCCCCGGGTGAGAACACCCGGGGTTTCTTCATACGGTATCCGGACGGAAACCACGAAAAATCGCTAAAAGGTAACGGTATCTCCTCCCACAGTCGCGCTGCCGTTGATGGATGGGATCCCCCCGTCAATGCTAATGTTCATGTCCATCTTCAGAACGCCCTTATACTTTCCAGAAAAGGCAAGGTCACCCTTCTGTACGAACGAAAGGGACAGTCCACCGACAGCACTCTGTGGATTGCTTGGATCGAAACTTCCAAGATTCATGTTCAAATCGATATTCACAGTACCACCCATAAACAGCTGTCCATCGTCCGAAAAGTCATCGAATACCAGATCCGCCTTGAGCGTCTGTCCCGTGCCGCTGACAGCGAATGTCCCACCATTAATTGTGACACTCCCTGACTGAAGTCCAGGGACGGTCTTGTTATTGACAGATATAGTCTGCTGCAATGTAGCCTGCGTCGCAGGTTTGGATGCTGCAGCGCTCATCACCCGACCCAGGGAGCCGTTTAACACACCTGCTACTTCTGTCATCACAGTCCGTGCGTTGGAAGTTGTGATCGCTGTATTCGCCCCACTATGGTCCGGTACAGAAGCGGCTCCACTGGACGAAGTAGGGTTGTTATCGTCATCTCCGCACCCCATAACTATCAAACCAGACATGGCCGCAACCGATATCCAGCCCTTGAATCCTGAGAATCTTGTCATCCTGCTGCCCCCCTTTACTTAGGTTGAATTGCTCCACCATAATCGGCCTGTCTCAATCTTACCCAGAAGGTGGTCCCCCCTTCTGCGTGGCTTTCAAATCCGATTTCCCCTCCGTAATTTCGTGAAATTCTTTCACAGACAAACAGTCCGAGTCCCAGACCCTCTCCTCCCCCTCGAGTAGTAAAAAAAGGGTCGAACACGCGAGATCGGGTTTCCCTGGAAATTCCATCTCCGTTGTCAGTCACCTCCACACGCGTCCATTTTGTGCCCTCGGTTCGCGCACTGATCGATATTCTGGCCTCCTGCTTATTTCCCACGGCGCGAGCGGCATTTTGAAACAAATGGGTGAACAAGTGGCACAGATCCTGTCTGTCCCCCTGCACCCTGAGGACCTCATCATCATAATCTTCTGTCAGCTCAACACCTTCCGAAAGGGATGCCCACGTCGTCTCGGCAGCTTCCTTCAAACACCCTACAAGATTTACCTCCTGGGTGGTTTCTCCAATCGGGTTGGACAGAATCCCCACATCTCGCAGAATGCCGTCAATAGAGGCCAGATTTTCCCTAATCGTCCCGAGAAGATTTGTGACCTCAGCCTGTATCGATCCCCGGTGCTGATCGTGAGCTTGGACGTCCTTCGCCATGGTGCCCCAGTCGTTTCTCACCGCTTTCCAGAAGATCCCGACTCTTTGTAGATTCTCCAGGGCTGATGAAAGGGGTGCCTGTATTTCGAATGCGATACCCGCCTCGGTCGATCCCCCACTGTCTCCTGAAGCAAGCGATTTCCGCTCTGAGAGAAGCCGCTCCCGAAGCCGCTTGCAGGCCTCGATATGATCGATACTGTTCAGGAGGGATCTGAGCCGAATGGGCTTCTTCAGATAGTCATACGCGCCCGCTCGGAGTGCCTTCAACAGGTTGTTGTCCTCCCGATGGCCCGTGGTCAGGATCGTAGGGATAGCGGTGAACCTGGCGTTCACAGTGTCGAGCAACTCGAATCCATCGATTCCTGGCATCCGGATATCACTGATGATCAACGCCACGCCCTGCCTTCCCTCTAGACAACGCAGCGCCTCCTCTCCGCTTCTCGCAGGGATAACCTTGTAGCCGAAGTCTCTGAGGAAGTCGCCGACAACGCGAAGGATGTGGTCCTCATCGTCGACAAGCAGAATTTCCATGTATATGATTTTCCCGGTTCAGTTTGTAGATGTCGTTGGACAAGTGCTAAAAGCAAAGAGGCTGCCATAGCCTGAACCGGGATCATATAGAACTTAAAAACAACGCTTTATAAAAATCAGATGTGTTACTACGGGAATTTTTGCGCGGTTTATCGCACACACTGAGCGATAGTGCGCACGATAAAAAAATGGATGCGTGGCTGTGCCACCCATCCACCTCAGGTCTAGTGGTGAGATTCACTCAAGTATCTTGAATATCGTACCGCTCCATGCGCCTTCTCAGGGCATCTCTGGAGATGCCCAGCATTCCCGCGGCTCGTACCTGGTTTCCCTTACTTCTGGAGAGCGCTTCCTGAACCAGGGCCTTTTCGATATCCGACAGGTGCAGATCTCGGATGCTTCCGGGCTCGAACGTTGCTGCCTGCTCTGCCGACCCGGGCAAACCGCCCAGGTCCATCACCGAATCGATCTGGAGATCTGCCTTGGAAATCAACTCCGCCTGGCAGATGATCACGGCCCTTTCCACTGTATTCTTCAGTTCCCTTACATTTCCGGTAAAGGGATGCGTTCTCAATGCCTCCATCGCTTCTGCAGAAAATCCTGAAATACTCTTGTGCAATTCGTGCCGGTATCTTTCGAGATAATGGATGGCGATAGACTCGATATCTCCTGCGTGCTCACGCAGCGGAGCAATGGGTAGAATCAGCGTGTTCAGACGGAAGAAAAGGTCTCTTCGAAATTCACCTGAAGCCACACCCCGTGGCAGATCTCTGTTTGTTGCTGATACGATCCGTATGTCCACGGGTGTCTCTGTGGTACTGCCAAGCCTCCGAACTGACCGTTGTTCGAGGGTGCGGAGCAACCGTGTCTGCATATTGAGGTCAAGGTCTCCGATTTCGTCCAGAAACAGCGTACCTCCATCGGCCTGTTCGAAGTAGCCGGTATGAGCATCTCGCGCATCTGTAAATGCGCCCTTTTCGTGCCCGTAAAATGAACTCTCGAAAAGGGTCTGTGGAACCGCGGAACAATCGACCGCAACAAACGGGCCATGGCACCTCGCGCTGCCATGATGAATCGCTCGGGCAACAAGTTCCTTGCCGGTACCGGTTTCTCCGGTGATAAGAACAGTGGTGTCGTTGGTCCCGCACACTTGTTCGATCAACCGCCGGACGTCATCCATTGCATCGCTCTGGCCAATGATTGCAGCCAACCCGAACCTCTGCCGAGCTTCACCCTCGATGCGTTGAAGTCGCTCTTTATACCTTTCCTTTTCTCGCCGCAGCGCCTGAAATCGAACGGTCCTTCTCATCGAAGCGGTCAGCTCCCGAAGCTTCACAGGCTTGCTGAAGAAATCGAAGGCGCCCTCACGCATTGCTTTCACAGCGCCATCGATGTCGCCATAGGCCGTAATCATGATCACTTCAGTCTCTGGTGAGCACACTTTGACTTCGTGAAGCACTTCGAACCCATCCATTCCGGGCATCTTGAAATCGGTCACAACGATATCTATGGCTTCTCGTCTCAAGATTTCCAAACCCTGTGAACCGGACTCGGCCAGGTGCACACGATGGCCCAGGTCTTTCAAATAGGCCCCAACGGAGTGAAGTACGTCCGGTTCATCGTCGATCAAGAGCACGCCCATTTCGGGGAAAGGTTCTTGCATCAATTCAACCCTCCTCTGCAACAGGAAGAACTACCCTGAAAGTCGCGCCTTGTCCCCGCTCCGATTCGCAAACGATTCTACCACCATGATTCTGGGTAATTGCATGAGAAATTGAAAGTCCGATCCCCGTTCCCCTTTCCGCTTCTTTGGTTGTGTAAAACGGTTCGAATAGCCTCGATATCTCATCCTGGTCGATCCCCACTCCGTTGTCAACCACCTCAATAGCCACCCACATTTCTCGATCCGGATAAGTCCGGATATGAACCTCCTTGCGCCACTTAAGGTCGCGATCCACTGAAGCTGCCTCACCCCTCTCATCCAGAGCATCGCGCGCATTGCTCAGCAGGTTCAGGATAACCTGCTCCATCTGGTGAGGGTGTCCCAGAATTTCAGGCAACCCATCCGCCAGACTCAGCCGAACGGTTACGCCGTGACTTTTGAGCTGTGCCTCCACAAGTCGCAGACTCGCACGTACAACCTCGTTTATCGAAAAGCGCTGACTTGGTTCCTCCGAAGTATCTCTGGAAAATATGCGAAGATACTCGATCGTCCCCGTCATCCGCTCAACCAGTCCCAGGATATCACTCATCATGGACATCGTCCGGTCACGTGTCACGGCCATGCCTTCTTCCAGCCTCAAATAGAGACCTTCTGCTGTGGCGGAAATGGCAGCCAGCGGCTGGTTCAATTCGTGTGCAACAGCAGCAGCCATCTGGCCGAGGGAAACAAGTCGATTTGTTTGCATGATATGCATTTCCAACACTCTGGATTCCAGCACACGTATGATCTGTCCCGCCGTTTCGTCCAGAATTGCACGTTCCTGGGGCTCGTTCAGAACCGTGGCACAATGAACAATGAGCCAGCCCCTTTTTTTACCCCCCCAGGCAAGCGGTCGATCGTATTGAATTTGGCCGACTACTTGGGGGTTTCCAAATGTCCAGATCCTCGCATCATAGCCGATCTCTACACCCGAGGAGGATGCGGAACCCAGCACCTTGGTGATCGCATCTCCAGCAGCACGGATAACCTCGTCCGGCGTTCGCGCCGTACCCAGAGCAGTTCGAAGGCGATACAGATACCTGAGCTGCTGCAGTTGATCATCCAGTCTTGCCCTTTCGGATTCGGCTCTCATTCGGTCGGTAATGTCTGTAGCCACACCAATTACGCCGGCCACTTCACCCTCTGCATCCCGAAATGGCGAGAAACGATACTCCATCGTTGAAACCCCAAACGTTACCATGGAAGTAAAGGTTGCCCCCTCCAACGCCCTACGTGCATCGTCTACCATACGGGGGTTGTCTGCGTAAAGGTCGAAAATCGATTTGCCAACCGCCTCATCAGGTGCAAGACCCAGAGTCGAAAGCCCTTTACCCTGCGACAGCGTTACTGTTCCGCTCGTGTCCAGCGCCCACAACACCACAGGCGCGCCGTTGACAACGCCTGTGAGCCGTTCCTCACTCATTTCCAACTCTTGATTGCTCTTCGAAAGCGCCCGATTGGTTCGCTTGAGGTGGCGATCGCGTCTAATAACGCGTCCGGTCTGCAAAACGATCAACCCGATCGAGAATGCAACGAGAACCTGGAACCAGAGCTGCTGCCAGACGGGCTCAACAACCGTAAAATTGACCCTCGCTGGAGTCCCGTCTACATTGAAATCACGATCGCGAGCCCGGACCTCGAAGGTATATGTTCCGCTTTCCAGGGCCAGGAAAATCTTGGTTTTTGCCC
>CAVOEZ010000319.1:0-5620 GCA_963694355.1 Latescibacteria bacterium UBA2968
CATATTTACGTGAGGCTTTCAGCTCAGATACTATTTCCTCAGCAGTGACTGGAAGGCTCAATGGTCTGCCTCCCCCTGTGAGAGCGCGGAGATCAGCCGGGTGTAGAACCTGAGGTTGTGCAGGGTTGCGAGCCGGTATGCCGACCCCTCACCAATTTGAAAGAGGTGGTGCAGATATGCCCGGGAATATCTCTGGCAGCAGGCGCAATCGCAACCGGGGTCGATTGGCGAGGTATCTCTGGCAAATGGTTCATCTTCGATATAAAGGTATCGGTAGAAATCGGTTCCTCGCATACCCGCGTGTGGTTCCTCTTCGAACACATACAGTCGTTTTTTTCGGGCATCCCGTGTGGGCAGCACACAGTCGAATGTGTGATATCCCAGATGGAACGCCTCGATCAGATTTTCCGGTTTGCCGATGCCCAGCGCGTGTCTGGGAAGTTCCTGTGGAATCAGTTCTGCGACATACGCGACTGCATCGACCAACCCACCGGCGTCATCGACCGGCCAGCCGCCGAATCCGAATCCGTCGAAACCGATTTCCAGGAGTTCTGCGGCACATTGTTCCCGGAGTTCCCGGTTTTCGCCACCCTGTATGATGCCGTACAGGAGCGGTAGATCCCCTTCCAGGTTCTTTTGCTCAACCTGCCTGGAAAACTCAGCCTTGCACTTTCGTGCCCACTCTACCGTGTGTTTCACACTTTGCAGCTGCGTTTCTTCGCCGTCGTCGGGGTGTGTGCAATGATCCAGACAGAACATGATGTCTGCTCCTATCATAAACTGTTTCTGGATGCACTTTTCGGGTGTTAGTGTGCGCTTTTTGTGACCCCGATCCAGCCTATAGTTGAAGCCTTTGTTGGTGATTGTGCCGGCATTCGAAGATTCTTTTATGAGGGAATACACCTGGAAGCCACCAGAATCCGAGGCCACGGGATGCGGCCACCCCATAAAGTCGTGGATGCCGCCGTGCGAAGCCACAAGGGACGTGCCCGGATGCGTGGAAAGGTGCAGGGCGTTTACCATCAATCCGGTGATTCCAGAACGCTCCAGATCGGCAGAATCCAGTGTTCGAACGACACCGCGAGTTCCATCGGGCAGGAATGCCGGAAGTTTCAAGGCTCCGTGCCGGGTCGAGAGGCTGTGTGGTTGGGTCATGGGTTGGATGTTTTTTAGTTGTGGTCGGCGGGAATCAGGGAAGGTGGAGCATTTTGTGTATGCGGCAGGACAGGCGCCAATTTGGGTGGCGGGCGAGAATTTCCAGGCATTTATGGACGTACTCCGGCTTGCTGGACTCCGGCTGAAGATAGATATATTCCGCACGATCTTCCTCGACGACATCCTCCCGAAATGCCTTCCCCACGATGTATTTAAGCTCCGTTATGCGGCGCAGGCCGGGGGCGATGGTCGCTCTCTTGGGAGATACCGTCCAGTGTTCGATGAGTTCGTCGAGTTCTTTCGGAGGATCGAGCGTGCCGCTGGTTTCGATGTGAATTCTATAACCGTTATCGATGAGGGCCCGACTCAGAGGTGCAATGTTCTGTCCAAGCGGCTCTCCTCCGGTCAGGCTGACCCAGGGCGCGGTATGGTGGTTTACTTCCTGAAGAACCTGCTCGATGGACATCTCGGTGAAGGTGTCAAATTCCGTGTCGCAAAAGAAGCAGCGCAGATGGCACTTTGCGAGTCGGATAAAGGTGGTCGGCTGGCCCACACGCAGGCCTTCTCCCTCGATCGAGTAGAAGATCTCGTTGATTTCCAGCGACTCGCCGGAGTCACGCCAGTTGGGGAGGAGGGCGAGAGGGGCGGATGGGATGAGATCAGGCATGATAGAAAGTTTCGAGTTTCGAGTGACGAGTGACGAGAGTGTCGCCAGAGGAGCGGTCCAGAGTTGAGATTTCGGGGTCAGCGGCTGAGGACCAGTCGTCAGTAAAAATACAGTCAAAAGCTGAAGACTTAATATATGCGGTTGAAGGTTTCATAGCAAGAAGGATAAGATTAACAGCGAGTTAAGGGTGGTTCAAAGGGCTTGACAATCGGCTGGAATGGCAAGACCTTGAGTGGGCAGAATCAACCATATATTCAGGGGCCTGAAGTTCCGCCAACGGGAAAAGGAGATCGGTCATGCACCCTTTTGAGGCACTAGAAGTCAATCACGGACGTGTGGGAATTCACTGGTTCGGTCAGAGTTCGTTCGCCTTCAAGGATTCCGAAGGGATCGTGACCCAGGTGGATCCGTATTTTCCGGAAGATCGACCCCCGGAGCGGTTTATTTACCCTGAATCTCCGCTGGACGAAACGACTCTGAGGACGGATTTCGTTCTGTTGACACACGATCACGGAGATCACACCTGTATGGAATCTCTGTTGAGAATCCACGAGGCGTTTCCCGAAGCCAAGTACGTGGGACCTGCAGAAAGCATCATGAGGATGGGCGACCAGGGCATTCCGGACCGACTACTGACGGAGGTTATCGCGGGCGAATCCGCGCCATTGGCGACGATGACGGCGACAGCGGTATGGGCGAAACCACCCCAGGGGGCTCCGGAGGATGGGATCAAGGCGCCCGATGTTCAGCACCTGGGTTATGTGCTGGAGGCGGGACGGCTGCGGATTTACATCTCGGGCGATCCGATCAATACGTTTGCCGATCATGAGGAGTTGATCCAGCCGATCGCTGCGCTTACGCCCCATATCGGACTCCTGACGACGCATCCGGACGAAGGAGAGTTTCCGTTTTTCGGCGGTTCGGTCGAGATGGCGCTGAAGCTGGGCCTGGAGGCGGTGGTACCGGCGCATTACAGCTGTTTTGTGACCAGAGATTATGACCCGCGAGAGTGGGCGGGGTCGTTTCCCGAAGTGGGACCTGAGCCGATTGTTATTCCCTATAATGAATCGATTGTGTTTCCGGACTAAACAGCTAATCTCAGAAAGCGAAATCGGACTCCGGCGAGGACGGCAACATCGGGTTCAGAGATTTTCTGATTTTTGCGCAGAACTACGGCAGCTAAACGGGTGAAGGAGGACGTGTGAGCGAGGGGAAGTTCGAGGCAGTGATATTCGATGTAGATGGACTGATCGTAGATTCGGAGGCGTTGTATTGCGAGACGTTCAGTGAAACGCTTGGTGATTATGGCGCATCGATGTCGAGAGAGGACTATACGGTATGCGTAGGGCACCCGGTGGAGGAGAACTGTGTCTACGCAGTCAACAAGTACAATGTGGACACGACTCCAGAGGTGTTCAACAAGATCTGGATGGACAGGTTCGAGGAGGCGGTATCTCATCCAGAGCGCGTGGTGCTGATGCCCGGATTTATGGGTTTGCTGGATGATCTCAGGAAAGGATCGCTGAAGCTCGGGATCGCGTCTTCGACGAAGCGACTTCGGATGGAGAAGACGCTGAGGAACGGCCTGCTCTCACGTCTGGACGGTGTAGAGAGCCTTGACGAGATCTTTGGCGCGATCCTGTCCGGGAGTGATGTTAAACAGGTCAAACCCGATCCGGAGATCTATCTGCTTGCGGCCAGGGGGCTTGGTGTGGCGCCCGTGAAGTGTGTGGTTTTCGAGGATAGCGAAGCAGGTGTGAGGGCAGCAAAGGCGGCCGGGATGATGGCGATTGCGGTGCCGAATTTCTTTACCGCTCACCAGGATCACAGTATGGCGGATGAGGTGGTGGAGAGTCTGGAGGAGATTCGAGTTACGCAGGAGGGGATAGAGTAAAGGAAGGGATGAGAAGAGCGTCCGATGTACGAGGTCCGAAGTCCGGGGGGATAAGTAGCAAGTTTCGAGTTTCGAGTTACGAGAAGAATCAGAGAATCAAAGAATCAGGGGCAAGTTTCGAGTAAAAGCAGGCAGCGTCAAAGGCGGAAATCGACTGCGCCAGGATCAGACGTGGTGTTCGGAGTTGTCCTCCGGGGCGTAGCCGAGTTCTTCCCGGGCGTTCGTGAGGTCCCAGTAGGCGCGTGTGTTGCCTGAGATTCCAAAGTAGATTCCGAATTGAATATCTGTTTCGATGGATCGCCATACGAGTTGGACCGTGTCTCGATGGCTTAGCCAGGAGGAAAGGATTCTGTCGCTGCCGCGATTGATGACTGCTTCGTCGGGCTGAAAAGATCCGATGCGGAGGCAGATGACGGAGAGTCCGAATGCGTCCGAATAGTATCGCCCCAGGTCCTCCCCGTAGGCTTTGCTTGCGCCGTAGAAGCTGTCGGGTCTCGCGTTCATTTCCGTGGTTGTGTACAGGCCGTTCTTTTCGTAATAGCCGATGACGTGGTTCGTGCTGGCGAATACCACACGGCGGACGCCAGTTCGTTTGGCGGCTTCGTAGACGGTATACGTACCCCGGATGTTGGCTTCCAGAAGTTCTTCGAAATTACCTCCGCCTGGATTACCCGCCATGTGAACCACCGTATGCACCCCGTCGCAGGCTTCGGTTATCTTGTCCAAATCTGTGATGGAGGAGATGTGGACTTCCTCACCTTGTTCTGCCGGATGCACCGTGTTGTGATATAGCAATCGGAGTTGATAGCGGTCTCTCAAGCCATTTCGCAGGACTGTGCCAATTCTTCCCGCTGCTCCGGTAATCAAGATCTTCTTGTCTTTCATTTCCACACTCACAATTAGAATAAATGGAATCGGGTCGAACGTCCTCGTTCGACAGAAAAGTAATACATTAGTCAGGCAAGTTCAAGCGATCGGAATTTGCCTCAAACCAATCAGCGTTTAATTGGAGCGCCACCGATGGCAGACGAAATGGATCACGTGGTGACAGTACTGAATGTGAGCAATCCTGCGGACATCATGCTTGCCCAATCCATTCTGGATGATGCCGAGATCCGGCATATGGTGAAGGGGGACCGTGCACTCCAGGACCTTTACGGAATGGGACAGGTCGAGATCCAGGTATTTGCGTCCGAGGCCGAGCGTGCTCGGTCCCTTCTGGCCGATATATGATCTGGCGGAGCGCTTCGTGTTAATCTCTTTTTTCGATGGTCGAGGTACATCGTTCAAAGCTAATGGTATTGGAAACGTCTTATGATCAAAGGTGTCTTTTTCGATCTGTATGGTACACTGCTGGTTTATGGTGATATGACGTCGGCATGGAAGGACTGGTTGGCGGCTTTCCACCGGTCCTTCCTAAGGCTGGGGCTAAAGGAAAGCGAGTCTGAATTCGCTCTGTTGTGTGACGGATTTTTTGCAAGAACGGAGCCTCCTTTTCAGCACGATGGGCTGACCGTTCTGGAGCGGCGAATTCAGGAATTCGCGCTCGAGCTTGGTGTTGAGGTCACAACCATCGAACTTGCAGAAGTCGCCTCAGAAATGATCCTTGCCTGGCAGTCTCATGTGACCCTTGATCCTGAGGCGATACCAGTTTTGGAAAAGTTGCGAGATAGGTTCAAGACTGCCCTGATTACCAATTTTGACCATCCTCCCCACGTTCACACGCTGTTGGATCACCACAATTTGGTTCGATTGTTCGATGATATCGTTATTTCGGCCGAGGCTGGGGTGAGTAAGCCGGATCCGGGGATCTTTGACTCTGCGCTCAAGCGAACAGGACTGACACAAGAAGCAGTGGCCTATGTGGGAGATTCGATCGAAGATGATGTCGCCGGCGCTCTGGC
>CAVOEZ010000320.1:0-5615 GCA_963694355.1 Latescibacteria bacterium UBA2968
CACAACCCTCCGCAACCAGCGCGGCCGTTCCGAAACCATATTCCTCCGCACCCAGAATTGCAGCAATCACCACGTCCCTGCCGGTTTTGAAACCGCCATCGGCTCGCAGCGTCACTCGGCCTCTGAGATCATTGATCACCAGGGTCTGCTGAATCTCCGCCAGGCCAAGCTCCCAGGGGCCGCCGGCGTGTTTGATGGAGCCCAGAGGCGATGCGCCAGTTCCACCATCGGATCCACTCAAATGGATCACATCGGCAAATCCCTTGGCCACACCTGCAGCAATGGTCCCGATCCCCGCAACAGAGACCAGTTTCACGCAGACCTTTGCCCTGGGGTTGATGCGCTTGAGGTCATAAATGAGCTGTGCGATGTCTTCAATGCTGTATATGTCGTGATGGGGAGGCGGAGAAATGAGTGTGACCCCCGGTACCGAGTGGCGTATCAGCGCAATTTCTGCAGACACCTTGTGGCCCGGAAGCTGTCCGCCTTCGCCGGGTTTGGAACCCTGAGCCATCTTGATCTCCAGTTCGCGGGCGGAGGCAAGATATTCAGGGGTTACTCCGAACCGGCCCGAAGCAACCTGCTTGACCGCGCTGTTCGCCCAGTCCCCGTTCGGCATTCGGCGGTATCTGGCAGGGTCTTCGCCTCCCTCACCGCTGTTGCTCTTTCCACCCAGGCGGTTCATGGCAATGGCCAGAGTCTCGTGCGCCTCCCTGGACAACGCCCCGTGAGACATGGCCGCAGTCACGAACCTGCGGCATATGGACTCGATCGACTCCACTTCGTCCAGCGGAATGGCATGGTCATGTTTGAATCGCATCAGGTCCCGGAGCGCAGAAACCGGCCTGCTGTCCACAAGTCGGGCATAGTCCAGAAAGTCTTCGTAGTTGCCGCCGCTAGATACCTTGTGGATCGCTTTGAACACGCTTGGATTAAACGCGTGGTACTCCCCGTCCCGCCGGAAACGGTAGATGCCTCCGTCCTTTAAAACCGGTGCAGTGTCGCTACCGAATGCCATTCGGTGCCTGAGCAGTACGTCGCTTGCGATTTCCTTCAGACCAATACCGCCCACCTGGGAAACTGTTCCGGTGAAGTATTTGTCGATCAGGTCCTGGTGTAACCCGATGGCATCGAAGATCTGTGCACTGTGGTAGCTGCTCAACGTAGAAATACCCATCTTCGAAATCACCTTCAGGATCCCCGCTTCAATCGCCTTCCTGTAGTTCTCAAGGGCGCTGCTGTAAGCTATGGAATCTTCGAGTTTACCCCGATGTACCAGATCGTGAAGACCTTCGAAAGCCAGATACGGATTAACGGCGCAGGCGCCATACCCGATAAGTGAAGCAAAGTGGTGTACGTCTCTGGCTTCGCCGGACTCCACAACCAGGCTCGCCTTCATCCGCTTTTCACATCGAATGAGATGGTGGTGAACGGCCCCGACGGCAAGAAGCATAGGAATGGGCGCCTTTTCGGGTCCGGTTTCGCGGTCCGAAATCACGAGCAGAGTCTTGCCATCTTCTACCGCCCGAACCGCCCGGTCGCACAGCCGCTCCAGCCCCTGGCGAAGACCGTCTTCTCCTGCACCCACGTTGAACAGCGCGGGAAGTGTTTCCGTTCCGAACTCGGGAATCATCATCTCGCGCAATCGATTGAGTTCGGAATTGAGCAAAACAGGTGAACCGATACGAATCAACCGGGCATGCTGATCACGCTCCCTGAAGATATTTCGGCGATATCCGAGCAGCATGTCCAGAGACATCACCAGCTCTTCCCGAAGCGGGTCAATGGGCGGGTTCGTTACCTGCGCGAATCGCTGAGTAAAGTAATTGTAAAGGAGCTGGGGCCTCTCCGAGAACACCGCGAGCGGGGTGTCATCCCCCATTGAACCAACGGGCTCTTTTCCATCGTTGGCAATCGGAACCATAACGTGTTCCAATTCATCGGCCGTGTATCCAAATGCGACTTGCCTTTGGGCCAGGGGGATCTTACCCGGTTCCGGAACGGGTTCCGCAGAGGTATCTGTCTTGTCGAAAGAGATCAGATTTGTTCTTACCCACTGAGCATAGGGTCTACGGCGTGCGATCGTAGACTTGATCTCTTCATTGCGCATCAGCACACCCCGGCGTGTGTCCACCGCAATCATTTGCCCGGGCCCAAGTCGTCCCTTTTCCATCACCCTGCGATCGTCTACTTCGAGCATACCGACTTCAGAGCCCATAATAATCAGATCGTCATCCGTAATCTTGTATCTGGCCGGTCTCAGGCCATTTCGATCCAGAGTAGCTCCAACAATGTCGCCATTGCTGAAGGCCACGGCCGCAGGGCCATCCCAGGGTTCCATAAGACAGTTGTGGTATTCGTAAAAACCCCTGAGATCTGGAGGCATTTCCAGCATGCTTTGATGGGCTTCCGGAATCAGCATCATCATGGCGTGCATGGGATCCCGGCCGGCAACAACAAGCGCTTCGAACACATTGTCGAGCATGGCGGAATCACTGCCGGTGGCGTCTACGATCGGCTTTATCCTGGAAACATATCGCGGCCCCATGCTTTAGATTCCATTTCGGATTCACGTGCCTGCATCCGGTTCACATTGCCCTGCAAGGTGTTGATTTCGCCATTGTGTGCCAGGCCCCGAAAAGGCTGAGCAAGGAACCAGTTGGGAAGTGTATTCGTGCTATATCTCTGATGGAAAACGGCGTGTGATGTCTCGAAATCTCTGTCCTGAAGATCCCTGTAGAATCTCGGCAGCTGGGCGGCCACCATCATTCCCTTGTACACGATCGTTCTGTTTGAGAGAGAACAGATGTAGCACCCCTCGATTCCGTGGCGACGAACAGACCGTTCCACCTGCCTCCGGATCAGATAGAGGGCGCGCTCGAATTCAGCATCCGACATCCTCTCAGCTCTTGCAACCAGCACCTGCTGAATATCGGGTTTCAGATCCGCGGCCCGATCTCCCAGTACTGAATTATCCACGGGTACCGGTCGCCATCCGATCAGGTCCAAACCGTAGTGATCTACTGCCTCGTCGATAATCATCCTGTATCGGTCGTTCGAAAGCGAATCGCTCTGAGACAGAAATATCATTCCAACCGCAAGATTATTACTCTCGACTTCCCGGAAACCCAGTCGGCCGGCCTCACGAGCGAATAGTTTGGTAGGAATCTGTGTGAGGACTCCCGCACCATCACCGGTCTTGGCATCCGCATCCATTGCGCCACGATGGGTGAGATTGGCAAGCGCGCGAACAGATCGCCTGAGGATATCGTGGCTTCTGTTGCCGGATATGTCCGCCACAAACCTCACGCCGCACGCGTCGTGTTCGAATTCTGGCCGATAAAGACCTGATTTGGGGATACTGAATCTGTGCATTCCGTGCTGCTCCATTTGGATGCGTTTCTGTTCCTGCCCAAGATAATTCCGGAAAGGATCGCTGTCACCCGGAAAATCCAGGAACCTGCGGTGTGTGTCTTCTTCCGTACAAAACAAAAAATGCCAGGCCCCGGAAACTGGTCCTGGCATTGCAGATCGTATTGTAAATGCAACAGGCCTAAAGCGTCATAACTCTACTCGAAAGCCTTCGCATTGATCTCGATATAGTCGGTCCATTCTTCAGGGGTATCTTCCTCCGCGAAGATCGCCTCCACCGGACACTCAGGCTCGCAGGCCCCGCAATCGATGCATTCTTCCGGATGGATATAAAGCATAGTCTTGCGCTCTTCCTCCGGCAGATTCGTGGCATCTGGCTCATAGATGCAATCTACCGGACAAACCTCCACACAAGCTCTGTCCATAACATCGACACAGGGCTCGGCGATAATGTACGCCATCCGATTCACCCCTTTCCCGTTGTAGTAATGGTATCTATCTACAATCGAACCCAAAAGTTATGCATACGAAATAATCTAACCGAAATATAGAACTTTCTGATGGATTGTCAAGGTTCAATACCCTAAAATACGCCGTCCAGATTCTCCATCAAATCGACCATTTCCGGGTCGCCCTCAGATTTGACAACAAGAGTGAATCGCTCTTTCGGATCGGCTAAATGTTCGACTGAATAGCCCGACCCTTTGTAAAGCACCTTTAGCACCGCATCGAGATGAGACTTGAAGGCTCCAAGCGTCTCACTTGTGTTAGGAGCGTTCAATCTGTCGTTCAGTGTCACGAGGATTTCGTTCCCGAGAAACCGGACCGCGCCATCCAGTTTGGGCTCCTCTTCGATGCGTCTGCAAACGGCAATCGCCTTGAGTAGTGCACGCCCGATCTGCTGGGCCGTTGATCCTTCGATCGGTCGCTTCCGGTCGTACTGGAGGCCCTGCCTTCCTTTGTTGTTGTCGATACTGTAATTTGCCTCAAATCCGACCAGAAGTGTAACCGGTCCATTGTGGACGTGGCTGTAGTCCGCAACATCGATCAATACTTCGTCCGGTGTATCGGGAATCCACGTGTTGAAAATTTCGAACCAGGTTTCCGGGTCTGTATGCTGACCTGCTTTCATGAAAAACTTGAGATTAATCTTATGTGCGTCCATGAATCCTCTCGGCACCTCTAAAGTTCATGATCGAACCGCCCTTGGCCAGGCGATGTGAACAAGTCCAGGTTTTCTTATGCAGTAACAACGTTCATCCGGCCGTAACAGGCGTGCGTTGCCTCTATGAACAGCTGTGTTTCCTCGATCACTTGATGGGCTTTGTCGAGGTCATATTTCTCTACCTTCTCTTTTTGGACTCGGAAAAGGTAGTTTGCGAACTTGCCCTTGGCGAAGGCATCGAAAAACAGTTCGGTGTCGTAAAATCTGGCCCTGAATTCCTCGATAATTACATCTGGATCTTCAGGAACATCATAGAACTGTGTCTTAACGAGTGCTTTCGCTCCGTGCACCATCGCAATGTATGCTGTTTTGTATGCCTTTTCATAGTCTCCCTCATCCAGATAGACCTGAGCCTCGAAGGCCTCCCTTTCACAGTTCGACAGCTCGAACTGAACCAGGGGCACAACTTCGCCTGCACATTCTCCCTTACCCATATCACCGGTGGTGAAGACGCGCGTGTCGCCCCAGTCCGTATAGAACGAAGGATCCTCTTCGAATGCAGGGACAGCTGTCAGGTCGTCCAGCATCTTTCTGATTTCTACTTTGCCCACCCTTCGGACGTAGTCCTGAAAGGTCTCCTCCTTGTTTTTGCCGCTAACGTAGCTGTCTGTCAGCCGTGTTACCACGTCCGGAATGCGCTTGGATGGAACAGCAACCATGGCCAACCCGAATGACCCCGCGTTTTCCGTCCACTGTCCACCAAGCACCACCTGGAAGTGAGGAACTGTGTATCCGCCGATCTTCCGGCTGATACCATAGAACCCCATATCGGCAACGTGATGCTGGCCACACGAGTTGAAACATCCGCTGATTTTGATCCTCAAATTCCGAATAGCCTCGTCACGATCCATGCTTTTTTCCGCAAGCCTGGTTCGCAACTCGCCAGCCAGACCCCGAGAGGATGCGATGCCGAGCTTGCAGGTGTCTGTTCCCGGGCAAGCTGTGACATCCACTATGGTACCGGCCCCTGGCTCATTGAGACCGACATCACGCAGGGCGGAGTAGAGTTCTGGAACGT
>CAVOEZ010000321.1:0-5591 GCA_963694355.1 Latescibacteria bacterium UBA2968
TGTATCGATGGCCGCGTCCCACCGGGCCCGGCTTAAGAAGGCGGTCCAGGTCAACCGTCCTGTAAGTTTCATCACGAGCAATCCGCGCAGTTGGCCGCTTTCGTCACTGCTTGAGCTGGCCAGCCGACCGCTGCTGCCGGGTCTTGCACTGTCCATTCCAGTGGATGACCGTGTCTTTCTGCTGTAGAGCAGACCCTGACCGAATCCCGGACGAAAGTCACCAAGGATGACACGATCGAATCCCGCGAACCGAGGTAGTTCGAGATAGCCTGACCAATGATCCGAGATCCTCGATTCGCCCGGGTCGCGTTCTGTGAGGAAGGAGAACGCATACCGTTGAGGCATTTGGAATCGGGTCTGCTGATAAATCCGTAAGCCGGACCATGTTGTACGGTTTCCTGTCGGTCGTGTTGCTCTCAGTCTGAGTCTGCCGGAATGGTGTCCCTTTTTCGACAGGATGAGATAGGTCTCAAGCGTTTCAAGTAGTTCTGTGGTCATTCCGGAAACGCTGTTGAGCTCTTTTAAAGATCTGTAGGGTCCGGATCGTTTCCGGTACTCTACAATTTTGGCTGCAAGTTCCGGATCGAGTCCTGGCAGTATCGACAGATCCCGTGCCGATGCATCGTTTACATCGATCTGATGATCTTGAAGTCTCTGGAGCACGGCCAGGTATGCTTCGGCATCATCCGGTCCATAGTCCGCCAGGGACTGCGGCAGAATCGGTTCGGTTGTGCAACAAATAACATAAGATATGATGAACAATCTGTTCAACAGAACAGGCGCAGACTGCAGGAACTTTTCTGTCAAGCGGAAGCCTTCTGAATCTCGGAAAAGGGCAATGAGGCACGGATGCTGTGATTTCAGGTCCTGGTGACAATCCGGGTGATAGAGCGTGCGCAATAGGTGTGCCACAATAAAAAAAGGGAGCAGCCAGAGGCTGCTCCCTTCCCGTGTCATTGCGACCGGGGTTTATCTTTCCAGTTCCATATCCGGTTCCAGATCCAACCCGTCAGTAAGCGGCAGGATTTTGCCCCGTCGAATGCTCAACAGATACATCCAGGCGTTTTCCCGATTGCCCTTGGAGAATGAGACTCTGCCTGTTGCCCCAGGGATGGAACCCAGATTTTCCAGCTGTTCCTGGAGCATTTTCCTGGAAGTGCCGCCTGCGTTGATGGCCGTGAGAACCGCCAGCATGCCGTCATAACCCAGAGCGGCCACAATCCCCTGATCTCGCCTGAACCGGGTACGAAACGTGTCCACGAACTGACGTACAGACGGGATGTCGCTCTGATCATGGTATTTCGCTACGAATATAGCATCCCTTGCATAGCTGTTGCGAGCGACCTCAGGATGATTCCAGCCATCGCTGCCCAGCAACTGCGCGTGGATCTGATGGAATGCCACCTGGGGTACGATCAGGAGTACGTCTTCCTTGCCGCCCGCCACGAGAAGGCCTTCGAGTGTTTCAACAGGTACCGGGTCGACGGTGTCCGGGTCCACGGGAACAGGTGGCGGGGGTTGAACGTGTATACCACCCAGGAGCAGTGAGTCCAGCTCGTCGGCCAGTATGTCCGGTGGCCCAAGCGCAAGACCCGCATCCCGGATTCGCTTGAACTGTCCACGGTAATCCGTAGTGCCCGATTCGTACCAGGCCTGCACAATGACCTCTCCTCCGAGTTCCTCCGCCCTTGCAGTGAATTCTCCGGCGATTCGCTTCCCGTAATTGTCCCTGGAAGTGAGCGTTGCCAGCGTGCGTAATCCCAATTCCTTTACCGTGTATTCCGCGAGGCGTCTGCCCTGGGCACCTGGCGTGGCATTCATCTGGAATACAAAGGAGCTGAGCGAAGCAATCCCATCCTCGGATGCGGTGGGGGCTACAAGGGGCACCTTCATGGCGCCTGTAAGGGAGGCAATCGGAATGGTTTCCGCGCTTGTTAGCGCGCCGATAATGGCGATGACCTGGTGGTCTTCGATCAGGCTTTGCGCTGCTTGAACGGCCCGGATCGGGCTGCCTTCCGAATTCTTGAAAATGAGACCTACACGCTCGCCCGATTCCAGAGCCAGTTGCTCACGCGCCAGGAGTATTCCATCTCTCAAGTCTTTTCCTGCGGGTGTTTCCATAGGTGCGATGATGCCAATTTTGTACCGGGCATTCACCGGTTCATCCATCGGACCAACCACGGGTGCTTTCTGTTCTGCGAGGACGCGTTTCTTTCTGGGTTTGGACTTGGGTCTGAGGATCTGCTGGGCAATGGGTCCGAACGTCCCATTCGGATACCGCTCGAGAAAACGTGCCAGCCTTCGTTTGTATTCCTCGGTCTGACCCAGTTTCAGAGCCCACCTTGCATTTCCAAAAGCCACGGCCTCATTGATAATGGATCTGCCGAAATCCGAGCGAAGACGTGCGAGATCCCGATCGGTCAAACGCCCGGTGCCGGCCATTTGGCCCAACCGATCCGCCGCCCTCGCTTTCAGTTTGAGGTCGCCTCGGCCGGTGAGCACGTGGGCGTAGTCGGTTGCACCTGCATAGACCTGGCCCTGATGATATTTGCAGTCTCCGATAACGAGGTTGGCCTCAGGCAGATACCTGCTGTAGGGAAAATGGTCATAAAGCTCGAGTGCTGCCGCGAAGGCCAGGTTGTAGTCCTTGAGTTTGTAGTAAGATTTTGCCAGCATTAGCCGGGCGGCGGAGGTGCGCTGGTTGGTGGGAATTGTCTCCACGAGGGTCTCGAATCCCTGTTTCGCGTCTTCATGCTGCCCTCTTATGTAATTCGCCAGAGATTTCTCAAACAAATTTTCGGCTTCTCTGTTGTAGAGATAGCCGGGAACTTGCTGCGCAGTCAGAGAATTTACTGTGCAGAAAATGAGGGAGCCTATGAGTAACAGTTTCGATCTGAACTTCACTTTTTGTTTGCTCCCCGAGTCGATTGAGGCTGTCTTGCTAGAGAGAATGGATGTTCAAGTCTTCCGGGTCTATTTTTTGGAGCCGCTGCCACACCGCATCAAGATCCTGACCTTCGGATTCTGCAAGTTTGAGCCTTTCTTCAACCACGGCATCCTCCAC
This sequence comes from Latescibacteria bacterium UBA2968, assembly GCA_963694355.1. Taxonomy (GTDB): domain Bacteria; phylum Latescibacterota; class UBA2968; order UBA2968. The sequence continues at coordinate 3,065 of CAVOEZ010000321.1, forward strand.
AAGCACCGGAGTTCCGCTCTTCAACGACAGGATGATCGCGTCGCTCGGTCTGCTGTCTATCTCCAGGATACCGGCGTTGGTTTCCAGGATCAGTCGGGCTTTGTAGACGTGGTTTTCAAGGTCTGATATGATTGCGCGAACAATTCGTGCCTTCAGATTGGCAAGGACCACCTCGATGAGGTCATGGGAGAGTGGTCTGGGTGCTTTCCTGCCGGAAAGTTCCACCGCAAGGGGCAGCATCTCGTTGGATCCGATCCAGATCGGCAGGATCCTGTCGCCTCTCTCTTCCTTCAGCACGACCACCGGTTCGCCTGTTTTCTGGTCAACATACAGGCCCAACACTCCCGTCCTGAACATGAGCGGCTCCATGACCGGAAAAATAGTGGTAAGTTCTATGCGAATATACGGTTTGCCCACATTGGGGTCAAGCGAAAAGCCCCCGGGAATCGGGGTATCATTCCTTAGAACTTGACCCACGAGTGGGTGTTGTCTATATTCGCTCAAACACTTGTATTTTATTAAGCTAAGAGGCCTTTGCTTATGCTTTTGGAACTTCGGAGGTCAGTTCGGACATTGCGTGGGATCGGGTCTCGTCGGGAGCTGGTATTGGCGGATTCGGGGATTTTGACTGTGGCCGATCTTTTATTGTATTTGCCTTACAGATATCTGGACCGATCAAAGGAATCACGGATCTCCGAATTGCCTGAGGGGCAGGAGGTTACCGCGCTTGGCCAGGTGCAGTCAACCACTGTGATTCCAGGTAGGCGACGGCGATTCGTCCTGACCCTTGAAGATGAGTCGGGAGAGTTGGAATGCGTTTGGTTCTCAGGCCATCAATATCTCAGAACCGCGTTCAACGAAGGTGATTTCCTGGCCGCTGCCGGAAAAATTTCCAGGTTCGGGAAGAAGCGTCAAATCGTTCACCCGGAAGTGGAAGTGCTTACCGAAGCGGGGGAAGATACACGAATTCATACGGGCAGAATTATCCCTTTGTATTCGATCAGTGCCAGGATGCAGTCGGAGAAGCTGAGCAGCAGGGGCATTCGAAGAATCATCCACGATGCCCTGGACACGGTTGGTTCTGAAATAGAGGAAACACTGCCCGAAGGGATGCGAACACAAAGGCATGTCGTGGGCCTCGCGGAAGCAGTGCGGAAGATCCACTTCCCGGATTCGATGGAACAGGTCGATGCCGCACGAACACGCCTGGCTTTCGAAGAGTTGTTGTGCATCCAGTTGTATCTCGGATCACGCTCTATGGAAGTTGGCAGCCGCCGGGGAAAGGGTTTCGTTGTCCCCGGAGATCTGGCGCCAAAACTGATCGAGCAGTTACCCTTTACCCTCACGGGCGCGCAGCAGCGCGTTCTGGATGAAATATGGGCGGATGTGGCGCGCCCATCCGCCATGCACCGCCTGCTTCAGGGCGATGTGGGATCGGGGAAGACGCTGGTTGCCCTGCTGGCCGTGCTGCCGGTGGTTGAGGCCGGGGCACAGGCGGTCCTTATGGCCCCTACCGAGATTCTTGCGGAACAGCACCGCCGAACCCTGATGGACCTGTCCAAGCCACTGGGTATTTCCGTGGATCTGCTTACAGGGAATATGTCTGCTGGCCAGCGAAAGGGCGTTCTTGCGGGGGTGCGGAGTGGTGAGACACATATTCTGGTAGGCACCCATGCCGTCTTGCAGGAGGACGTGATATTTCGGGAGCTTGGGATGTGTGTGGTGGATGAGCAGCACCGGTTCGGCGTCGCGCAACGGGCTGCTCTGAGAGAGAAAGGCGAGTTGCCGCATCTCATGGTCATGACTGCGACCCCCATTCCGCGAACCCTCGCGCTTACACTTTATGGAGATCTGGATGTAACGATTCTGGACGAGCTACCCAAGGGCAGGAAACCGGTTGTTACAGGGTGGCGACCTGTGGCGGACCGCGAAAAGGCCCTGGAATTCTTGAGGGAGGAGGTTGGAAAGGGCAGGCAAGGCTATATCGTCTATCCTGCCATTTCCGAGTCTTCGTCAGGGTTGAGCACGGCAACCGGGGCATTCGAAGACCTGGGGAAAGGTGAGCTCGAGAGGCTATCGCTCGGGTTGCTCCACGGTCAATTGCCTGCGGAGGTCAAAGAAGAGGCTATGGCTGCTTTTAGGGATGGGACGATCGAGGTTCTGATTTGCACAACGGTAGTCGAAGTGGGTGTGGATGTTCCCAATGCCAGCGTGATGATGGTGGAGCACGCCGAGCGATTCGGGCTGTCCCAATTGCATCAGCTTCGTGGCCGGGTGGGTCGTGGGACTCACGAATCGTATTGTATCCTTGTCGCCATACCAGATGGAGAGCTTACGCCGGATGCGTTGTCCCGTCTTGAGACCATGGCCCGAACAACGGACGGGTTCGAAATTGCCGAAATGGATCTGAACATTCGCGGCGCAGGGCAGATTTTCGGCACCCGACAGGCCGGTGTTCCGGAGTTCAGGTTTGCCGATTTGCGACGTGATGAAGATCTGGTTGTAGCGGCACGTGAAGACGCTCTGT
>CAVOEZ010000322.1:0-5583 GCA_963694355.1 Latescibacteria bacterium UBA2968
GTCTTCGGTGGGTGTAGGATTGGAAGAACTGGATGAGAAGTGGCAATTGTGGCTCAAGCGTCAATACTGGAACGAGATCAATCTACATAACGAACCAGAGGAAGTTGCGAAGCGGCTGACGGATGACTTCGAAAGCGGCGGGTTTTACAATATCTCCCCCAGCTTCTCTCCTCAGGGGGACAAAATCGCCTATGTTACGGAGCGGCAGGGTACCTTCGACATTTACCTCATGTCTGCCATCGATGGTCAGGATCTAGGCAGGTTGGTGGAGGGAGAACGTTCTTCTGCTTTTGAATCCATGTTCGTATTGCGGCCGGGAATCACCTGGTCGCCCGATGGCAAGCGCATCGCATTTGCAGCCAAGTCGAAAAACAAGAATACCCTCTACATACTGGACGTCAAGAAGAAGCGGATAAAAAAGAGATTCAAATTCGATCTCGACGGCCTTTTCGAGCCGTCCTGGTCTCCAGATGGTCAGCAGATCGCAGTCGTGGGTTTGAAAGACGGCTGGTCCGATGTTTATGTCGTGAATCTGGAAGACCAATCGCTCAGGAGGGTCACAAGCGATCCCTACGATGAGAAACACCTGGACTGGTCTCCAAATGGGGAGTGGCTCGCAATGAGTTCCGACCGGCCAGGGCCAAACCTTGAATTTGATGGCAAAAAGGATTTTCCATTTGGTGAATACGACATTTACGTAATGAAGCCAGATGGTTCTGAGATTCGCAAGGTAATTGAGAGCAATGTAGACGATCTTCACCCCACCTGGGGTCCAGACAGTAGAAAGCTGGCTTTTGTGTCCAACCGAACGGGAGTGGGCAACATCTACATCACACACCTGGACAGTGTAGGGTCGTACCCTGTTACGAATCTCCTTTCGAGCGCACAATATTTAGACTGGTCGGCAGATGGTAAGAAGCTGGCCTTCAACACTTTTCACCGGGCAGGTTATGACATTTTTGTGTTGAAAGAGCCACTCCAGCAGAGGAGGGCTCTTGAAGACTTGCCACTTACGAGATTTGCCAAGCGCATCCAGGGTCTGGAGGACAAATCTTTTGTTGAACTGCAGCGGGAACAGGAAGAAACCCGGGTGGAAGCAGGCGGAGAGCCCGACAGTCTCCAGGCGGTGGAAGAAGCCGCAGACACGTCGGTGGCCGACAGGAAAATCGAGAAGTGGGTTTCGGATCAAATGACGCTTGCCGCCGCCGAGGCTCAATCTACGAATCTTGATGAAGACGAAAGCGGCATTCAGGATGGGGCGGACGAGGACAATCGGGAAGTCACATTGAAGGACTGGAACAAGGAATTCCAGGTCAGCAAGTATCGCGTAAAGCTGAAGCCGGAGTTCTTCGGCGCCAACGCCGGTTTCGATACGTTCTATGGGGTCAGCAGCCTCGTTCAACTCTCTTTGACCGATGTGATGGGCGATCACAGGATGACAATTTCCACCAGTCTAAACTTCTCCTTAAAAGACAGTGATTTCATTTTTGGATACGAGCATCTCGCCAGGCAGACCAATTACTATTTCAATCTGTACCATACTCGACTGTTCTTTTTCGACCGTGGCCAGCTGACAGCCGACAGATACTATGGCGGGGACATCACGTTGATTCGACCATTCAGCAGGTTCAGTCGATTTGAGTTGAGTACCGGTGGGATCAATATCACCAGGGAACGGCTGGATCGGTATGACAATCCATTCGTCCGGGGAGGATTCACGGGCGGAACGACACGCGGGCTGGATGGAGAAACCATTGCGAGCCAGCGCGCGGTAATTTCGAGAACGGCTCTGGTGGACGACAATGCGCTTATGAGCCGTTATGGTGCTGTAGATGGCCGGCGGATCAGGCTTGGTGCAGAAGGATCATGGGCCGGGCTGGAGTATGTTTCATTTACCGCGGACCTGAGAAAATACATCCTCGCACTCGATGAATACACTTTCGCGTTTCGTCTTTCGGGCGGCACCAGTTACGGTCGAAACAAGCAGGTTTATTTTGTAGGTGGTGTAAACAATCCCGTCAATCCTAATTTTTCAACATTCGCAGATGTGGATCAGGACCGTATATTCTTCTCTGCCTTCGTTTGGCCCTTACGGGGAGTTGAGCTTTTTGAGCTCGCAGGGGACTCTTATGCTCTGGCGAATTTTTCGTTCAGGTTTCCACTGGTGAGACAATTGGCAATGGGATGGCCTTTGCCATTTTTCTTCTCGAATGTCCAGGGTGAACTGTTCCTCGATGTGGGGGGAGCGTTCGACAGAGACAATTTTGATCCCTGGGAATCAAAAGCCGGAGGATTCGAATTGCGAGATTTAAGAGCGGGCTACGGCCTGGGAGCGAGGGTTGACATGGGCATGTTCCTCTTTCGCTACGACCTCGCCTGGCCAACCGATTTTGCCGAAACATACAAGCCGAAGCAGTACTTTTCAATCGACTTCACATCACATTTCTAACTTCACGGTGGAATTCCGGCAGGATCAAGATGAAGAGATGGGGACGGTCCAGAACCGGATACAGGAAATGCCCGGAATGCCAGGGAGAGATTCGGGAAGAGGCCATCAAGTGTAAACATTGTGGTGAGTTTATGGAACAGGCCTCCTCGGATCAGAAGGAGGCCTGTTGGCTTTGCCGGGTAGTTTTGGTAGTGGTCATCCTGCTACTGGGTGTAGCCGCATTTATTCTTCAGTCCGGTCACATGGGGCTGCGCTAAGTCCAATTGTTTTGGTGGAGGGACCATCCGTGTCTGCAAAAGCACATTATATGGAAGGGCTTAAGCTCGTGGCTTCGGGCGATGACGAAGCGGCCATAGAGGCATTCGAAGGTGCGCTGAACCAGGACGCCGACTTCTTTTTGGCTCATCTGGGAATGACTACCGTTCTGGACCGACTGGGGAGGGTCGACGATGCAATTGCCCATGCGCGCAAGGCGATCGATCTTTCACCGGAGGAGGCACTGGCGCACACAAGCCTGTCGCGACTCCTTCAACAGAAAGGTTTGATCGATGAGGCTGAAGCAGAAATGGCCATTTCCTTGCGTTTACAGAAGGAAGCGACCTAAATCCGAGTTGTGAGTTTTTGCCGGAACAGCAGCCGTAGCAGTCCGGGGCCACCCGCGATCAAGTAGGTGATGAATACAATGCCATGAACAACGGTGGCAAAGGCCAGGGCCTCCGCCAGAGGGATCTCGTATAGGCGGTGCAGCGCCTGGCTGCAGAAATAGTGATAGGTTCCGGTTCCGCCCGGAGTGGGAATGATAATACCAATCGTTGATACAACCATCACCACAAGGGCATCCTGAAATCCCAGTTGATGTGTTGAGAAGTTAAAGCTCAGAAAGATCACGTAGGTTGCCAAAACGTAGATGAAGTTTAGGACGATGCTGGAAAGAAGAATACCGGAGTATCCTGATGTACCCCGTACCGAACCGAGGCCCTGGAAAAGGGCCTTCAGTATTTCTACGAGCTTTTCCGCCAATTTTTGGGATAGCTTGCCCACCATCTTTTCCACTGTGGCAAGTGTCCGATCACCATATGCAGACAACAATCCAAACAGAACCAGCAGAACCATGGAAGCTCCGAAGGCGAACAGTGCCAGTCCCTCCATCCAGGGAAAAACACGCCCAATTTCCTGTCGAAGCGTGAACAGAACGGCGCCGAATAATGTTAGAAGCGCAATCAGGTCTATCAAACGCTCTACAAGGACCGTTGCCAGAATGGCACTCAAGGAGCTGTCACTTTCCCGCTTTACCTCCATTACGCGTGCGATTTCTCCGGCACGAGGAAAGACATTGTTGCCCGCATAAGCAATCAGGGTTGCGATACAGATACGCCACAGGGAAACATTGGGGGCGACTGGTTTTAGCAGGATCTGCCAGCGCCAGGCTCTGGGAAGTACGGCGAGAAGAAAAAGAAAGACGCAAGCAAGCAGCCAGAATAGATCGGCTTGCTTCATCGTGTTCCAAAGCAAAGTTAATTCAACATTCCGGAAAGCAGCCCATAGAAACACGACGGTAAGTGTCAAACTGAGGAGCAGCTTCAGAATGGATTTAATATTAATCGGCATAACGTATCAAGACGCCTCGTAGCCCAAGCCCTTCAGAGCGGTCTCTTTCTTTCTCCAATTCTCAGACACCTTGACGTGGAGGTCCAGGTATACGGGATTCGCCAGGAAGGACTCAATTTTTATCCTGGCGTTTCTTCCAATGGTTCTCAGCGTCTTTCCGCCACTGCCGATCACGATGCCTTTCTGTGAATTCCGCTCAACGATAATATCCGCCCGGATATACGTTTTGGCCTTGTCTTCCCGGAACTCTTCTACCTTTACCGCGATGGCGTATGGCAATTCCTGCCGCAATCGAATGAAGATTTCCTCCCGCACAAGCTCAGCCACGAAAAACCGTTCCGGATGCTCTGTCAGCATATCCTCGGGGTAATATAGCGGACCATAGGGGAGGGCATCGCAGAGGTTGTTTTGCAATTGGCTCAGGTTCTTGCCCTCGGAAGCAGATACCGGAACGATTTGAAGCGATTCATGCGTTGAAGATTTAATCGCCGCAACACTGCTTTCGATCAAATCGGCTCCTGCCAGATCGATCTTGTTCAGGGCTACGATACACGGCAAGCGGGTGGCGTGAAGGGTCTGCCTGAACGCTTCGTCGAAGGAGGCCTCGAAGTCCGAAATATCCACAATGCCAAGCAGGACGTCCGCGTTCGCAACAGCAGAACGAACGGATTTCAGCATCATTTCCTGCAGCCGATAATGTGGTTCGAGAAGTCCCGGTGTATCTTGAAAGATCATTTGGGCTTTGTCGGTGGTCAGTATCCCCATAATGTTGTTTCTGGTTGTCTGCGGCCTGTGCGAAACGATTGACAGGCGTTCACCCACAATAGCGTTGAATAGTGTGGATTTTCCGACGTTGGGTTTTCCAGCAAGAACGATATAGCCTGACCTGAAATTCTTGCCGGTATCCGGCATGTCCATAGGAATGCCCCTGTGTAATCAGAAATAAACCGATGCGGAGACTCTATATGTGTTGTCGAGCTTGTCGTGTTCGAGGAAGGCAAGATCAAGACTGAACCTGTCCAGAAATTTTAGACCAGTGCCTGCGGTAAAATGTGTACCCTCAACGCCCGTTCGAAAGGCCAGGATCTGTTTGTAGAGGTATTCTGCACCGACTCGGAAAGCCTGTGTGTCAGTGACCGAGGATGTCTGTTCCCCTAAATGAAGGCTTGTGCTTAATGTGATGTCACCTTTGAGAGAGGGCACGCGCCTGGCATAGGCTATGCCCAGCCACGCGCTGGGTGGAATCTTGTCGTTGGAGCCGGAGTCAAATGCGATTTTGGTCCGGGTCAAATTCCTAATGCTCATCCCGAATGTGATCCCGGGGCGCAGGTTGTAGAGTAGTCCGATGTCAATGCCGTATCCCGATCCATCGCCTACTGCCAGATTGCGCCAGATGAGCTTGAAACTGGCTCCTACCGCCAAATCCGGATGGATCCGTCGACCATATGAAAGGTAGAGTGCGTAGTCGGTTGTAGTTTCTACACGTGTCACTACAGGACGGTTCTCTGAACCGGCCGGGGCACTCG
>CAVOEZ010000323.1:0-5576 GCA_963694355.1 Latescibacteria bacterium UBA2968
ATATGGCCATCTCTGTGACCAGACCCTGAATCGGATGGCGGCTTGGGCTCTGTCCAGATACCCGAATCGGAAATTGGCAGTCAAAAACGCGAAATCCAAATTACACCAGGTATACGGCGCCTTTGTCGAAAACCTGGATTTCACACATCTGGAAAGTGTGAAGTGCCAATTGGGCAAACCAATGCCGGAAGAGGACCTTCGAAAGCTATGTTTGGAGGTGCTGGAAAGTCACACTTCCTCAGCAGAGCGACTGTCCTTTACCACGGAATTTTACGCGAAACTGTTCGAAGTAACGGGTCTTCCGAACCGGATACTGGACCTGGCCTGCGGATTGAACCCTTTTACACTGCCATGGATGAATTTGCCGGATGGGGTCGAATACGAAGCTCGCGACATCGATAGTCGACTTTTAGATGCAATCCAGATGCTCTTCAGACATCTGAAGGTGAACGGCGAGGCAGCACGTCACGATCTCCTTTCAAATGAAGCGGTTTATGTAGCCGATGTGATTTTCTTGCTAAAAACGCTGCCCTGCATCGAACAGCAGCAAAAAGGAGCGAGTCTCCCATTGTTGCGAAAATTTCATGCGGAAACTATTGTTGTATCGTTTCCGGCTCAGTCTCTTGGGGGAAAAACCAAAGGAATGGTTGAGCATTACGAATCAATTGCCACCTCACTTGCAGCGGGACTTGGCCGTACAATGCAGAAACTGGCATTCCCGGGCGAATCTTTCTACCTGTTCAGGTGAGCGGGCAATACCCTCGAGTCCAACACGTATAATATGCTATATTTAATGATACTTATCCCATATTTCCTGGGGATCTCTCGAGCCCTCCGAAATGGAGTTTTCTCTTGACATAACAATCTCTTATATATAATTTTAAGGACTATACACGTAAGTCCTCAGACCCTTTCTAACCGAGGAGTTCACGCTGTACGAAGAAATATCCCCCTGATACTTTGCTTTACCAAACGCGCAAGTAGACAGGAGGCGCGTTTTTTTCATTTTTGTGCCTGCGTCCATTCGTCTGGAATAGGCCACTCAGAGAATTCACAATGTCAGACAGCCAGAACGGCGCCATCACGGTCACATTGCCGGATGGATCCACAAAAGAATTCGACACGGGAATCACCATACTGCAGGTGGCGGAGTCCATTGGATCGGGCCTTGCGAGAGCTGCCCTGGCGGGAAAGGTTGATGGCAATCCGGTCGACCTGGGTCACACCCTGAACGAAGATGCCAGTGTTGAACTGCTCACGTTCAGCAATGATGACGGCAAGCAGGTCTATTGGCACAGCACGGCTCACATTATGGCCCAGGCCGTTCAGGACTTGTTTCCTGACACAAGAGTGACCATCGGCCCACCCATTGAGAATGGGTTCTATTACGACTTCGATCGGGATCAGCCCTTTACACCCGACGAACTCGAAAAAATCGAAAAGCAAATGCTGGCGATCATCGCCGAAAATCAGCCGTTCCTTCGGGAAGAGGCCACACGCGATGAGGCAGTAAAGATTTTTTCGGACTTGGCCGAGTCTTACAAACTGGAGATTCTTTCAGAAATCGGTGCAGACGAAACAATCAGCATCTACCGGAATGCCGACAAGTGGCGCGACCTGTGCAGAGGCCCGCACGTTCCTTCAACGGGTAAAATCAAGTCGGTAAAGTTGCTCAGTTCCTCCGGTGCCTACTGGCGGGGAAATGAAAAGAACAAGATGCTCCAGCGCATCTACGGCATCTCTTTCCCGGACAAAAAGGACCTGAAGGTTTATCTGGACCGTCTGGAAGAAGCGAAAAAGAGGGACCATCGCGTGCTGGGCACGCAGCTCGACCTTTATTCAATTAATGAAATGGTGGGGCCTGGTCTTGTGCTCTGGCATCCCAAAGGTGCCAGGGTCCGTAACCAGATCGAAGATTTCTGGAGAGAGTCCCACTACGCTGGAAAATATGAGCTGGTTGGCTCCCCTCACGTGGGGCGATCCAGGCTGTGGGAAACAAGCGGGCACCTCGATTTTTATCGAGAGAATATGTACGCCCCGATGGACATCGATGGGCAGGAGTATTACGCCAAACCCATGAATTGTCCTTTCCACAGTATGATTTACAAGAGCCGCCGAAGAAGCTACCGGGATTTGCCATTTCGGTGGGCGGAGTTAGGCACAGTCTACCGGTATGAAATGGCAGGCGTGCTGCACGGGTTGATGAGGGTCCGGGGCTTCACCCAGGATGACGCCCACATCTTCTGCCGCCCCGATCAGGTCGAGGATGAGATCAAGCGAGTCATAGATTTTACCTTGTTTATCCTTCGGTCTTTTGGCTTTGAAAACTTTAATGTTTATGTTTCCACACGCCCCGACAAGTATGTGGGTGACGAAAAAGACTGGGACCTCGCAACAGATGCCCTCCAGAGAGCGGTGGATGCCCAGGGATTGACCTACAGAATAGATAAAGGATCCGGTGCATTTTATGGGCCAAAAATCGATGTCACCATAAAAGACGCGCTCGATCGCGAGTGGCAGTGCACAACGATTCAATTCGACTTCAACCTGCCCGAACGATTCGACTTGACTTTTGTCGGCCAGGACGGCAAATACCATAGACCTTACATGGTTCATCGTGCCCTGCTCGGCTCCATGGAAAGGTTCTTCGGTGTGCTCCTCGAACACTATGCCGGCAACCTGCCAGTGTGGCTTGCGCCGGTTCAGGCGATCGTCTTGCCGGTATCGGACAAGTTCCTGGATTATGCCGATCAGGTGGGTTCCGAACTCGACGGAAAAGGCATCAGAGTAGAGGTCGATAACCAGGATGCCAAACTAGGGCACAAGATTCGTGAAGCCGAAGTTCAGAAGGTTCCATACATGCTGATTGTTGGCAATCAGGAAGTGGAAAGTCGAACCCTTTCGGTTCGGAAACACGGCGAAGGGGATCTGGGGAAGATGTCCATCGAAGATCTGGCTGCACGTTTGCGCCAGGAGATCGACGAGAAAACAACTTCCTGAAAGGGCTGCGAGCCCACAATCGTTTCGGCCCGGAGAGGCCGAACACAATCCGGAGGTGATCGGTATTAACAGAGGCCCAAGAGGTTTAAGAGATCGCAAGCAGGAAAACGCGCCGCGTGTGAACGAATTGATTCGCATCCCACAGGTTCGGCTGGTAGCCGAGGATGGTGAACAAGTGGGAATTGTGGAGACCAAACAGGCCCTTGAAATGGCTATGGAGGCCGATCTCGACCTCGTGGAAGTTGCACCGAACGCCAGACCGCCCGTATGTCGCATCATGAACTACGGCAAATACCGGTACGAACAGAGCAAAAAGCAGAAAAAAGGAAAAAAGGGCGGCGCCCAGTTGAAGGAAATAAGACTGGGTCCCATGATCAGCGATCACGATTATGCATTCAAGATGAAGCACGCCCAGAAGTTCCTTGAAGGACACCACAAAGTCCGTGTAACTGTAGAATTTCGCGGCAGACAGAATATGTATCGCCAACAGGGCAGAGAATTGTTGAAACGCGTGGAAGTGGATCTGAAAGAATTTGGCACACCCGAAGTGCCGATGAGAGACGAAGCTAGAAATGTAGTGATCATCCTGGTGCCCAAGCCCTGAAAGCCTGGCGCCAAAGCAATCAAAAAAGGAGTCTACAGTGCCCAAAATGAAATCTCATCGCGGGGCTGCGAAACGAATCAAGCCTCGCAAGGGTGGAACGTTTGGTCGTGGCAAAGCTACTGCCACGCACAATCTCACCTCTAAATCCAGTAAACGAAAAATGCATTTGCGCAAATCCGCCGGCATCTCCCATGCCGACACTGGACGGGTCAATCGCATGCTTGCCACTTAGGAGATAGGTTCATGCCAAGAGCTACAAACAGCGTTGCATCCCGGAAAAGAAGAAAAAAGGTACTGAAGGCTGCCAAGGGAAACCGCGGCGGACGGAGCAAGCTCTACCGTACCGCAGACGATACGGTAAACAAGGGCCTGGCATACGCCTATCGGGACCGTCGACAGAAAAAAAGGAACTTCCGTGCGCTCTGGATCACGAGAATCAATGCGGCCGCACGTCTGAACGGGGTGTCTTACAGCACCATGATAAATGGACTCAAAAAAGCGGGCATCGAGCTGAATCGGAAGGTATTGGCGAACCTGGCAATCAGTGATGCGGGCGCCTTTTCTATTTTGGCAGATCGCGCCAAACAGCACCTTTAAATCTTCGATTACACCTAAGGGGCTCACGAATCGGATTGTACATCCGATTCGTGAGCCCCTTTTTTGTACCTGTTGTTAAATAATGATTTGGATGAGCGGACGATCCCACGGCGGGGTAACTTCCTGAAGCCTCTTGGCGGCATCCTCTACGTCCCGCCATGATTTACTGGCCAAGCTTGACTTTAATACCCGGAGGTGTTAAATTGCCATAGGGTTCTGGTTCACGCTATGAGCCTGTTATTACAATTGGATATCTGTGGAAACCATCATTTGGGGAGATTCTGATGGTCACCGAGGCGAATGTGGAAGGTGTGGCGAATGAGGGCGTTGATCGCCTGGTAAATGAAATCGAAAAAGCAGTCGTACTGATTGGTCAATTGAGGAATCAGGCTGCGGAATTGGGCCAGAAAAACAAAGATCTTCAGTCCGCCTTGGCAGACCGGGATCGAGAGTTGTCTGACCTGCGGTCCGAAAGGGATCGGTTGCAGGCCATCTATAATGAGAATGCATCCCTGATCGATCATAAGGAGGAAATCCAACGCAAGATCGAGGCGATGTTGTCGCGTCTGGATACTGTGAACACAGCCTGAGTTCTTACCAGGGGAATTACCCCAATGTCGGATGCACCCGTAGTACATGCACATATTTTTGGGACCGAATATAAAATTGCCTCTGATGCAGATCCGGATCACACCCGAAATGTGGCCCGGTATGTGGATCAGAAAATGCGTGAGATCGCAAATACGCTTTCACTCCGGTCAGTGGCGAAGATCGCTGTCCTGACTGCCGTAAATCTGGCCGACGAACTTCTAAAAGAGGAAGCGCTGGGACGTCAGCTTGATCAGGCCGCAACCGAAAGTGCCGTACGTCTTGCAAAGTCTGCAACTGGGTAAAAATCCAATCCCTGATGGGAAAACTGGCACAGCCCCCGGGGAATAAGATCATTCAGACTTTGTAATATCCGACAGGTAGAGTTTCCCGCTGCGTTTTACCGAGATCCTGGTCGTGGTGGCATGTTGTCATGCTCAGGACTCCTTCAATGCACGCGGGATTTTTTTTATAATATCTTTATAACCATACTAATGGTATGAATTCATCTTGAACTGACTTTTTACCCGCCGCATCTACTGGGCGGAACTTGCAGGCGCTTGACCTGATTGTCATACACTTAATCCCAAGGAGTGCCATATGACTGTGCCCATGGAAACTACAATGGGAACCATACCGGTTATGATTGTCTCGGCCGGTCTGCTCGTGGTGGGCTTCATCCTGGGTTGGCTGCTGAGCAGCAAGGTATCTCACAGCAAGATCCACAGAGCTGAACTATCGGCCGAAAAGATACTGGACGATGCGCAGAACGAAGCCGAAGCTATGA
>CAVOEZ010000324.1:0-5573 GCA_963694355.1 Latescibacteria bacterium UBA2968
TCGACAGAACGCTTTCCATACCCAGACAGCGTCTCCGCCCACGGCAAAAATATGATCGGTATCCAGAAGCACCACCTTCTGTCCATCCGCTTCAGGTGGATCGGTACCGTAAGGATAGTGTTGCCCGACACGTGGTGGCGAAATCCAATCCGCAGGACTCTCGAAAATCCACCTGGCGTACTCGCGACTTGCCCCGTAAAACGAAGTCATTCCCACAGGATGCTGTAACGGTTTCTGCCTTTCGTAATCCTGGACATACCGAATCATATGGTATTGCCAATCGCAGGATTTCGGTTCGATTTCGTTCCCGATTTCGTAAAGCACATTGTCCAGATCGTTAACGGTATCCACAACCTGACGCACATATGCTTCCTGAAGGCGTGTTACCTCGGGCACTACGAGCCTGTGCACCTCCTCGCCTTCGTCATCCTCGTTTGTGTCTCCATCGATCCCATTGATGTTGTTGTTCCGGTTGAAAGGGTGCCCTGCCCATGGGTTTCCTGGCAGGGGGTTTTTCTTTTCTCCATGGTCCATCCGCATCGAACTCCAACCCTGGAAAAGCATGATTCCCACATACATGCCTCTTGCCCGAGCCGATTCTACCCGTTGACGAAGACGCCTGAAGTACGCTTCATCGAAATACTCCAGATCAAATTTTGGCTTCCCATCCAGTGCCTCACCCGGACCCGTGCGTTGGTACGGGAGCGGCTGGAACCGGAGGTCTTTTCGGGTCCAGGGCGCCCAGCATGCTTGCTCCCAATTCCACATCCGAATGAAATTGTGGTTGAGATCCTGCAGCAGATCCAGGTACCCGTCCCAATCGAAAACCGGTGGTGGATCACCTGAGCCAAAATCCTGAAGGTTTCCCCAGGTGTGAGACCCGGTCAGATAAACGGGCTTTCCTTCACCATCTGCGAAGTACCGTGGATTCTTCTGGTGCGGTGAAAGAGGTCCCATACCCACAGACAGTGCTCCGGATTGTGTTTGGTTTTGGATACTCATCTCATTCAAAAATATTTGCGAGGACTTCTTCAGAGGTGATATTCGGCCCCGCCTTCGGACTGATCAGGACCTTCTTCCGCTGACCCAGCTTGATATACAAATCCATCGGAATGTGAATGCGATACATCTTCTCATCTTCCAGCTCGTCGATCTGAACATCCGGAAAGCTCAATAGCTCTCTCGTCACGCCCCATCTTGTCCACAGCTCCCTCATCTCCGAACCCGGAACACCCCCCGTCATCGTCTCGATCCTTTGGTGCTGAGTGCGGAAATCCGCCTGCGTATAGAACTCTGGATTGTACGCTCTCAGGAAATTGAAATCGTAGCCCCACATCCCCCTGTCCTCCGGCCCCCACCAGATGGCGAAATCCGCACCAGACGATCGTTTCATAATCTCCAGGTGTGTCATTGCGAGATTGGATCGATCCCTGATCTGATTTGGCATATGCTGTTCTGATCCAGGTACCTCGATCCAATTCCAATTCTCGTCGAATTGCATTTGCCGGCTGATGCGATTGTCCAGTGTCTGAACGGCCAGATCCGCCTGGCTGATCCGATCGAATCCTTCGGACCCAACCAGAAACGACTGAGGCGCCCCGCAGAACGCATCAAATTCATCTGCATCCACAAATGGTGCGATAAGATATACCAGCCGCTGAGGGTGACTGGGGTTGGGATGCAGCAGGCTCAACACTTGATTCTTTAGCGAAATATCCGGACGTCCATCCACGGACAGTGTGTTGTCTCTGATGGTGATCGGGAGATCCGGTAGGATTTCACGAATCATCATGTTCTCCCGAGGGCTTCCAATCAAAATCAAATTGCAGTTTTCGTTCTCCTCAGACGTCATGGCGGTATCGGCGACAACTGGGAAACGATCTCGCAGGGGTGTGTACGTCGGCCCGCCATAGAACGCAAGTTTCTCTGCTGCCGTTTTCAACTTCTCACTGTGCTCCGCATCAGCGCCTCCCGTTCCATAGACGACCAGAAGCGGTTCTCCCTGATACAGATTTGCGGCTGCTCCGGCCTCGTAGTATCGCTTCGAACGTGATATCGTGTTCGCCCGGTCCACCAAATGCCATCGGCTATCCTTCATTTGACAGTCAATTTCTCCTGTGACACCCGAGACGGAGATTCGGCTACCACTGATCTCGATTGCATCGAGTTTACCTCTATCTCCCGGTACTTCATCGAGCGCTATAGATAGTCGCAAAACATTCTCTACCTCGATCTTCACCACCCCTTGGTCATTGGAGGACACTATGGATGCTTTGACTGAAGCCCGTCGATGCGGATCCTGAAATTCGCGAATATGAATCCAGTAGGACTTCCCCAAGCCGGGCGTCTCGCACTCATGCGTGATCGCAAACGGAGATCGATTTAAGGACTGCTCCAGAAGCCATTTCAGAATGGCATTGTGAGGTTTGGGCACGGAATGACCGGTCAACGCATATTCGTGCATTTCTACGGGACAACCCAGATCCTTGAACTTTTCATACTGGACCCAGGCATTGCAAATGCTGGAGGTCCAGTCCTCGGTCCCGTGATGAATTGCTACCGGCAGATTTTTGAAATTCACCAGCGGGTAACTATTCCCGAGTGCCACCATGGGGAGCACCGCAGCGAACACGTCTGGAAATTGTGATGCAAGATGCATGGCCCCGCTCGCACCGGCCGAGAATCCAGCCAGATAAACTCGATCCGGATCCACAGGATAGTGCCGCTTCATGAAATCGACAACCTGCATAGCATCATATGCGGAAATCGATCGGAATCCCCAGATACCGTTACGGGAAGGTCTGACCTGAATAAATGGATACCTGTCGGACGGCGGTACTGCAGGCCCTCTTCCAAGCACAACAAGCAGCGGATACGTATCCAGACTAGTCACAGCAGGCAGTTGTACGCCAAACGGAACCCCGTCTCCTCCCACGTGATCGAAGTACATCTCGACAAACTTCGAATTCCACCGGATAGGTGCAGCCTCTCCCGTGATCAGCGATTTCCAGAGCGCAAGCACATCGGTCTTGAAATGGGCCTGGTAATCGGAAAAAGCGGGTTCACATGCCTGTACATCGGATGCATCGAGTGCCAGCAAACGCCCAAGATCCTGAAAGAAGTGACTCAGGGCTTCTTCCGGAACATCGCCGCTTCGTATCACGCCGTAAACGTGCGCAAGTACGCCTCTGTGACGCTTGATGTGGTCAGGCATCTGGGGAGGGTCATCCCAACGCTTCTCTATACTCAGTTCAGAGCACCAGGTGTCAAGTGTCTCCCTCGCTGCCGAATCCTGTCCGCAAAAGGCCATACTGGATCCACCGATTAAAATGAAAGCCGCGAGCATGAACATTCTCACGCGCGTTATTATTCTCCGAAGTCGTCTGAACCGGGATGTGGTCACAGAGACGCCTTTCCACCCCGAACCGATGCCCCCAGCCAGGATGCGAAATCCTTACCTGCACCAGAGGTTAAGACAAATTCTTTCGGCGCTTGGCCGTACGCCCGCCTTACTGATTCATAATGGACGTTGATGTCCTCCTGTGTGGCCGCACAATTCCGACCATCTACCAAGCCTTCGATCCTCAAGGGCCGAGGCGCCAGCGCAGCTGCCACATCGCACAGATCCCCCGCAGTCAAAGCCCCGGGCACAACCGCATCGTGCGGAACATAGCAAAAGACGTTATTCAGAAGCGATACATATCCCACCAGCATCCCTCGAACACTTACCGCAGCCACATCGTCCTCATAGAGCGCCCCGAAGAGCGCAAGCAGACCGCCCATGGGTTCAGATTGCACCGGTGAATCGTCCCCGCCCATCAACGGATCATCAAAACTGGTTGGATTGGTATCGGCAAACGAATCGCCCCATAGAGCGAATCGGCTTGTCTCAGTGTTCGATCGAAGATATGCCAGAACAGACCGAACATCCCGCAGCCGTGACCCGAGCAAAGTCTGCCCCAACATCAGCTCTGCTGCAGAAATCGCGGTGCCCTCCGTCCGAGGCTGTCTGGAAGAATCCGGACGGGTTTCACCTGTTCCCCTCACATCTGCCAGACAAACCGCGATGCCCTCGCTCAGAAGCCCGCCGATCTCCTCTGCCCGCTCCTCCAGAAATCGCTCTTTCCCGTCCTGAGCTAGCCCAATGACGATCGGACATCCCCTGGACTCTCCTTCCGGCCGAAACAGGAGCATCGGGACCAAAATATTCGGTTCTACCTCCAGTGCGATCCGCTCAAAAGCAAACTCTCCCGCAAAGCCGCTATCGTGGGAACGCACTGTCAAATCCACCGGATCAATATTGCCCAGCAAGTTCCCCCATGCGTCTCGTAACCGCTCTTTCTCCTGACCGGGCGACAGACCTGCAAGCGAATCCCTGAAGCTCCTTGCACGATGTGCACCGATCTCTCTCAGCGCTTCGTGCATGGGACGCAACCCGATCTCTTCCCTAATTTCAGAGGTAAGACACGCCAGATCTTCTTCCGGCAGCCGTTCCTGCAGCTCTCGTTCAGGTGGTACGATCCCGAACCATTTCTCCAACGCGGAATAGATCCGTTGACGATGCACTGGACCAATATTGTTGCAGTGGCTCGCCTCTGGGGGCCTACCCGTCAACAGTCCGGTGCCGTGTGTGAAATCCAGATTCTCCCTTGCGTCATAAAGACCGTATAACTTCTCCAGCCGCTTCCAAACGGGATCCCGCTCCCTGTCCCAACTGAACTCGTGTGCATAAATCAGCCGCCGAGGTGCGATTGCTGCTACCATCACCCAGGGCAGGAAACCGTTCCGCCCGCTCAATCGCAGGTTGCGTGTGGACTCCCATCCCGCACTCCCCAGATAATTGAACGACGTGTCGGAGTCCTCCGGAAGTGGATACGGCGACTCCGGCTGTGGCCCTCCGAAATTGAAAGGAACCGCGCAGGTGATACGAGAATCCAGTGCCGCTGCCACGGCAGCCGGATCTCCACCTCCAGCCACAGACCCCATCACGATCACCTTGTCCTGATCAGCTCCATCCCGACCCAGAAGCAGATCCACGCCTCGCATGATATCACGGACCATCCACCCCATCAGGCTCTCACCGATCACGTGCAACTGAAGGCCACTGAAGTGACGGAACCAGTAATCCTGCCTCGCTCCAGGCGTGTGGTCCCTCCGGTCCCCATAACAGAATTGATCCATCACCAGCACCATACATCCGGAACGTGCCCACAACATACCCATATCCTGGAGCTCCCCCTGAGTCTTGGGATTGTGATGGCTGTGTACCAGCAGAATGGAAGGCATCCTCTCGCCCGGTGGGGACGGCAGGTAGAGATTGGCCGTCACGTAAACCCCGGGCCGGCTCTCATAGATCACCTTCTCAACACTAAATCCATCTGCCTCGATCGTCCCGGTGACTCTGGTGTTCAGTGCTACAGGTCCAGGAGGGAATGCACCCAGCGATCCGCGTAGCGCCTCGATCCTTTGATCACGAAAGACCTCCCAATCCTCCCGGCTGCAAATCTCATCCCAGGCCGCCACATCTTTCCGGTTCTCCTCGCCACATCGCCTGTCCGCATCTTCTCTCAGCA
>CAVOEZ010000325.1:0-5570 GCA_963694355.1 Latescibacteria bacterium UBA2968
TACTCGAACTGCTTTTTGAACTCCTGAAACTGCTCCTTCAATTGTTCGAATTCCTGTTTCATCTGCTCCACCTCGGACTCGAGCTTATCGATCCGCTCATTTTCCGC
Organism: Latescibacteria bacterium UBA2968; assembly: GCA_963694355.1. Classification (GTDB taxonomy): domain Bacteria; phylum Latescibacterota; class UBA2968; order UBA2968. The sequence goes on from CAVOEZ010000325.1 coordinate 108, forward strand.
CACGACTTCAATTGCCGCAGGCTCCAGAAACTCCGACTCATCGACCTCCACCTCTCCGGCGAGCAAATGAGTGAACCGGGCTTCCTTTCTGCCGGGCAGGCGCGGCAATTTGGTTACCAGAGCCTCCGGTTCCCGTTCCGCAAGTGCCGCCAAAACAGCCTCAACTTCAGCCAGACTCTCGAAGGCATGAAGGCGTTCTGTGCGGCCCCTGATTTCACCCACTGTTTTTGAGGCCCCCGCAACATCAGGATGCACGTGACCGCGATCTCCGGGTCGCTCAAACCCAGGGACTCCTTCATGTCGTGTCGGTACTTCGGCACACGTGTGTCGTCGCTTCGGACACGCTTCACCAGATTGCGATCAAACGTCAGGCCATCGAGCGCACGGACCGCAGTGGTTTCGTCAAGTGAAAGAACAGGGTTTCTGTTAGACTTCTGATTGCAGGCCCGGGTCAGCGCATTCAGCGTCAAGGGATAGTATTCCGGAGTCGTCTTCTCCTTTTCCATCAACGATCCCAGGATTCTCACCTCGATATCATTCAATTTCTCTTCCACGGCATTCCCCCACGTTGTACATCAGGACGAAAGGCCCCCGCTTCAGTGCTCCCAAATATCAACAGCCGTCGACCGCGTACATAAATTCTGCCAACTGAACCTCTTTCGCGAACTCAGCCCGCGATTCCCATTTCGACACTCGCAGGAAAAATGGCCTCTACATCACCCTCGATCCTCAGACTGGCAGCGGGATGATGATCGTGGTCAGTCGCACCTCTATTGATAATAACGTAGGGCACGCCACGCTCCGCTGCGGCCAGAGGAATCGAAGCAGCAGGATATACCGAAAGCGTGGAGCCCAGCGCCACCACAAGGTCTGCTTTGCCTGCAGATGCCGCTGCTCTATTCAGATCCCCTTCCCTGAGATTCTGGCCGAAACTGATCGTCGCGGATTTCAAATATCCCCCGCATTCGCACAAGGGAGTCGTACGATTTGACCTGAAAAACTCGAAAGGGATTTCAGGATCTACACGCACTCCGCAGGTCTGGCATTCCACCTGAGTGTTCGTTCCGTGAAGCTCCACAATACGCTCGGGCGAGGTCCCTGCCCTCGTGTGCAGGCCATCGATATTCTGGGTCACGACCATTTCCAGCTTGTCTGCCTGTTCAAGGTCGGCAACGGCCAGATGTACCCCATTCGGTTCTGCATCCCGAAAATTGCGCCACCCCTCCAGTTTCTGATCCCAGTACTCTACTCTCGCCGCCTCAGAGGTCATGAAATCCTGATAATATACCGGATCTCTTGTTTTCCAGACCCCCTGTGGACCTCTGAAATCCGGAATGCCGCTAGCCGTAGATACACCTGCGCCGGTAAAAATCAGGATGTGCTGCGACGTCTTGATCCACTCAACAAGTCGAACTTCCGAATCATCCATGACCATCCTGTTCGATTCCGTTGATCAGACCCCGGCCTTCAATCGTGCAAAGGAAATCCTGTCGCTCAGCTGCATCAGGCCAAAATAGGTATCGATATCCGTCCGAGATGCATCCAAACCGGCAATCTGATCCCGGAGCCAAATCCTGCTATCCTCACTGCGGGGACCCAGTTTGAAAGCCTCCTGGTTATACGCTTCAGCCTCGGCCTCTGTTTTCGCGCCTCTTTTCTCAAGCCAGGACACAATTTCGCCATCCGTCTTGCACGATTCCAAGGCCTCCGTGAATGCGTCTGCGGAGACGCCCAGAAACTTCAGGATAAAACGATCGACACCGGATTCCTCGCCATACCAGAAATCCCCCAGGGTATTCCCCAGAAAGGCCCGGCCTTTGTCGATCATTCGAGCAAGACCTGCGATCCCTCCGGCACTCGAATCGTATGGACTTCTTGGTGAACGCCGGGATAGATCCACGGTGCCAAAACTCGCCTCATCGTCCAGATCCAGCAGGTCGAACCAGGCGGTCACATCAGTTCTGCCGGGTGCACACCTGCCAAGAGCCGCCTTGAATATTCCCTCTTCCTCTTTGTTTTCCGGCCTCTTGCGTGAAATCCTCGCATTGAAACTCAGCACTTCCCCGGATCTCACCGACGTATTCGCCCCGACCCACTCACCCAGCTCAAGATCGTTGAGATTCTCGCAGGCCGCCTCGGCGAGAGACTCTGCGGAAATCCCCAGAAACTCTGTGATCGCCTGGTCGATCGGACAATTGTAAATGTATTCGCCCAGCTTTCCGCACGAGTCGGCCCTGGCCTTGTCCGCCATTCTGGCCAATCCGTAAACCCCGAAAACGTCACGACAATAGGGTGTACGCGGCGCCCTTGCGCTCAGATCCACCACCCTGAAGCTCCCCCAGTCGTCCAGATCGATGGACTGAAAAACCGTCTTGATATCCCTTCGCTCAGGCGCGAATTTCTCCACCCGCGCCATCAAGCGAGCCCTGGCGGCTTCGTCCCCGGGCGCTCTGGTCCTCTGGAGTGCATTGAAGGAGGTCACATCCGAATCGCTCACATCGGACACACGGCGGGTCCAGTCAGCAAGCTCCTGGTCGCCGTATCGACCGGCCGCATCCAGAAAGTCGTCCGCGGAAATGCCCAGAAATTCAAGCAGAATCCTGTCTACGCCTGAAGCATCTCCATAGAGGAATTCTCCTTCGGTTTCCTCCATATGCGCCCTCGCCTTGTCGGCCATCCTCGCCAGATTGACGATACCACCAACACTCACATTCGATGGACGGCGAGGAGGCTGTTGAACCAGGTTCATCGCTTGCACCTTTCTGAGATCAACTGCAAAGAAATAAACAGGTTACCCGGTACGTCAGCCAGCTATTCTGACACTGCGAAATCAAGGTACTAAAGGCACCATATCCTGTCAAGGGAATCAGATATAACAGGTCGGAGAGACGATAGCGATCCGACAGAGCCGCGTGAGATTGAAAAGATTCACCAGCCTGCGCACAGGTTTTGAACTCTCCATGCCATCGGAATTCTCCCACTTGTTCAGCTTTCTGGCGCCTAAACTGCTGTCCCGAAATGACTTGAACCGATTCCACCGGAGTGGCAAGAAAATTGCCGAACCAATCTGTCCATTTTGAACCCACCTATGGGAGAAAATTGATGCAACACGATCTCATCACAACATATTCTGTCGACCAGTTGGGACAGGCCGCTTCGGCAGGCAAAGCCCTTTACAGTTGCGAGAGATTCGAGGATTCCTATGGGCGACTCATGGTCGGAATTGGAGTCCCCCTGGAAGGCAGGGCACTGGAACGGGTGATACGCACCGGGAGGCGGGTTGTGTATGCGAGCAAGGAGGCTATGTGCGATGGGGTAGGACTTAGATTGGCGCTCAGAAAAATGGCCGGTACAAATTCGGATACCAGAGAAACTCGCTTCGACGGGCGGGCACTGGACAGGCTCCGGAAGATCGTCGGGATCTATCCCGAAGCGGAAAAGTTGATCGCCAGACTCGACCCCAACCCTACTGCCCTGAATCACGCAATCCACGTGGCTACTTATGCCAGGCGGATCGCAGAGATGTTCAACCACGTTCGGGAAGCCGGATTCGGTTCTGCAGTATATCCTTATCCGAAACGATCAGCCCGCGAAATATCACTCGCTGGAATTCTGCACGATATTGGAAAATGGAAGACGGGTCGTGAATCCGGGCATGAATCACGAGGTTCGGAAATCCTGTCCAGGGCCGAAGGAAACTCGATCTGGCTTCACCAGGCAAGAGAAATCGTTGAGCGTCACCACGAATCTCCGGCGGTGCTCTCGGAGGGTGGGTGGAAAACTCACAAAATTATCCCCATCGCTGTTGCCGAAGCCATCGTGGAATCGGAGAACCGACACATGGCCCTCTGCAAAATGATTCCCTCCAGAGTTGTGCCAGAGCTCTCGATCATGCTCTCGGCACTCTGCAATCTCGAACACATCATCCCCTTCAGATCGGTTGTGCGGCTCAAATCCGGGAAAGGGCCCGACCAACTGGCAGTCAGCCTGAAACCCTCATCAATGGATCCGGGCCCTGTCCTTCTGAGATTCGCAATCTGGCACGAACAGGGCCAATTATGCCCTCTCTTTCGAAGGAAAACGCCTGTCCAGACCGTTGCCCCATTACTGATCGGTCCCGGACATCCTGTGTGGAACAGCCTCGAACCAGAGGTAGTGAACATCCTCTCAGCCGATACCTATAACGCCGCATTCGCTCATTACGAACACCTCGTACCCCGATTCCATGCCGCGCTCAAACGCCAACTGAATCTATCCCTGTCCTAACCTCGCCGGACGGGCCCCACCTCAGCCATCCACCTGCAGATTGACACGCCACTTCCCATCCTCCTCGATAAATGCCCCGGGCTGATTCGCGCTTCTCAACATCTCCGGATTCCGGATGAACTGCTCCAGGATCTTCATCTGCGAGACATCGTCCAACGAGATCTTCAACTTCTCTGGCAGAATGTATCGGAATAAAGTGAAGTCACCCGCTGCAACTGCCCTGTTAAGAACTTCCATGCACGCCTCAGCAGACTCGAGACGGTAAGCTCTCAGATGTGGCTCTGTCTCGTAGATCGAAGCCTTACCCGTTCGCCTGAACACGAACGTCGCGGGATGGTCATACCTCCGGCAATTCAAATCTGTCCAGCTGTCATCAAACTCCAACCCGGGTAGATTTGGTTGAACCGTAAATCGCTGAACAGGTGTATACCCCAGTTTGCCTTTGAACAAGTCGTTATAGTATCGCCTGGCGGCGGGCTGGTTCGCCGCCATCGCCATTCTGTCATCTGAAATCACCAGGTACTGCCCGCCTGAAAGATATTCGCCCTCGATGCACGCCGTGTAATCCCCATCCACCGACAATCTCCGATTCGGCGTGTTGTACATCTGCTGCTCCAGATCCACGACCTGCAGATGTCTGACAGGAGAAATCAGGGTCGAAAGATTATTGTAGCCCCGTTCCAGAAGCAGCCGGGATTCAGTCGGCACATGTTTCTGGACCCATTTGGCGGCCTCCACACGTGCATCATCCGCAACGTAGATGCGCGAAAAGGCTATACCGTAGAACAGGAAAACACCGCAGAGAATCAAGCCCACGGCCGTGCCGGAAAATCTCAGAATCCTGTTAAAAAATTTCCCCAACTCGATCAACGCCCAGGCCGCGACCAGACCGAACATAGGACCTGCAGGGATGAAATACCGAATCGGCTTGTCCCAGAATCTTCCGATCACAAGGAAATAAATCAGGATCGTACCCGTGAGAACCAGCGCCTCAGGCGAGCGCCGAAAAAACGAAAACAGCATCCCACCGCCTGCCACAATCATCAATATCCAACCAAGTCCACCCGGCAAGACATCCGTCAGGTGATAGATGTATGTCGGTACCCCCTCGAGATACAACGAACCACGCTGGAGATGGGTGAATCCGTCCACCTCGACACCCGTCAGATTCAGCCACATCACGTGAAAGATATTCCC
>CAVOEZ010000326.1:0-5556 GCA_963694355.1 Latescibacteria bacterium UBA2968
TGTGGGCCTTGTGTCGTGATCATAAAATTCTGAATGAGCTCTTCCATGCTACTCATAATCTTTTCCTTCGTAGGTGGAAAAATCTTCTTCGCGTCTTCGGCAAAATAAGGGCCCTCGGGAATAGTCTCAATGACCTGTTGAACGATTGATGCACTCTGTCGAATTTCTTCCATCCTGACCAAGTAACGGTCATAGCAATCACCAATCAATGACTTAATTTCCGAAACGCGTTTCTCCGCCAGGTATTTCCCGAAACGCTGTGGCAGTCCATGTTCCTCCATTGCAGCTTGAACGAGGTCTTTATCAAACACTGTCCAATCACTTTCGGGCAGCGGGCACTTCATATCAAGGTAACCATACAGCAACTCACTTAAAGAATGACCTCCTGCACCAGCTTCTCTCGATATCGTTATGAATGGCATTCCCCTTCTTGCAGGGGGAACATATTTTTCTTTATCCGCCAAGTGGTATGTCAAATACGAATGGCACTTGTCTAAATCTGGGTGTAATAGGGTCATAGCAAAAGAAATATTAGATGTTACACTTCAAATATAAGTGTAATGATAATCTCTTTTGTTAACATCTCAAACCGGGTAATCGATTTTCCGAAAGAAGAGTTTTTCGCCCCTCCAATGCTCTCAGTCCCTCAGCATCTCAAACTCTCTCCATTTCTCCACCTCAGAAACTCAGAACCTAAGCAACTAAGTATCTCAGCAACTCAACATCCTCTTAGAGTAGTATTGCCTCAGTTCCTCCGACTACCCAGATTCCACCGTGTGAAAACCAACAACTGGATACTCTCTACCCTGGCCTGCCACTTAATTAACCTGCTCGCCCACGCTGCACAATCGCCGATCGAAATTCCGCTTTGGGCAGATGGACTTCCCGGTGGTGCATCCGTGCAGTTGGAGGAGTCTTGGACTGAAAGACCCGTTGAAGACGGAGGCAGCGTCGAGCTGGACCGGTCCGTAAAAGACATTTCTACGCCTACGATCACCGTTTATCTCCCGGCTCAACCTAACGAGCAACGAACCTCCATAGTCATCCTGCCTGGAGGAGGGTTTGGACACCTCGCCATCGACAAGGAAGGTCACGATATCGCACGCTGGCTCAATAGCCACGGTATCGCTGGCATAGTGGTCAAATACCGGGTGGTTCATGAAGCAAGTAATTTTCATGTCTACAATGCCTGCCTGCCCGACTCTTTGCGTGCCATCCGTCTCCTGCGACAAAACGCGGATGCCTGGAACCTCGACCCAGACAAGGTCGGAGTCATGGGTTTTTCCGCGGGTGGCTACCTGACCGCGGCTGCGGGCACCTTGTATGACGGAGGCGACGCCAGTGCTTCGGACTCCTTGGAGCGTATGAGCTGCAAACCTAATTTCATTGCCCCCATCTATCCATTGATCGAACTCGACGAACGTCTAGCGACGACCAGCAGCTTCAAGCAACGGATGTTCGGCCCTGAGGCCAGTTCAGATCTGGTCAAACAATTTTCGCCCTTAAATCATGTATCATCATCGACTCCCCCGACTTTCCTGGTCCATGCACACGATGATAATCTCTCTACTCAGAGCAGTGTTCGGTTTTACCAGGCCCTCCTCGAGGCCGGTGTTTCCGCAGAGATCCACATCTATTCTCAAGGAGGACACGGGTACGGCATCCGACAACGCGGGCTTCCCATTTCCGCGTGGCGAGACCGTTTCCTCGATTGGATGCAACTCCACGGTTTTCACAAATAGCGTATCAGAACGACGTAATTATTTGTGGATACACTTGTGACAGGAGATATTGTACCGCTCAGTAAATGACCACCGCATCACAGGCTCTACTCCAAAGTTTTATCGAAGGTCCACTTCTCGTGGCAGACCTTCCCGAAGCCGCCACTTTTCCCTTCAATGAACTGAGTCTTCCGGATTACGATTCAAGTTTGAATCCAGACCAAAAACTCGGTCACCTGTGCGAAGACGCCATCGCCACTTTATTGGATGCATCCACAACATTTGAACTTCTCGTCCGAAACCTTCAGGTCCAGGCAGACATCCACACCACGGTTGGCGAACTCGACTTCCTCATCCGCGACCTGAAGAGCGGACAACTCATCCACCTCGAGTTGGCCACAAAGTTTTACCTGGCAGTCGAAACCAACGAAAGTCTCAAACTCCCAGGTCCCGATGCCCGCGACAACTACTTCGAAAAACTCAAACACCTGCGCAAACACCAACTAACACTGACCCGACAATTCCAAGACGCCCTCCCGGAAAGCTATCAACACCAGCCCATCATCCCTAAACAACTCATCTACGGTTGCCTATTCGACAACATTAGCTCTTCCGAACCTGCCACCGCCGAGTTTATCAACCCACACTGCCGTCGCGGGCAATGGTTAACCATCAAGGAATGTCCAAACCATTTCCCTAAAGACACGCACTTCCAAATCATTCCCAAACACCTCTGGCCGGTACCCCTCGATCTCATTCAAGGCATCGAATTGGAAACCTGGATACCGAGTGAGCATCTCGACCGTTGTGTCATGCTACGGGTCTATGACGAAAGCGTTCCTTACTTGATCACACCAGCCGATTATCCCTCCTAACTCACTCCTCGGCCTCCGAGCATCTCTCCATCTCTCCATCTCAGAACCTCAGAACCTCAGAATCTCAGCAACTCATTCACACTTTCGTCGCAACAGCAGGCGGGGTCGAGGCATGCTTGCGCGCCTGAATTTCGCGATGCGAGATATAAGTGACCGCCGAGACCACAATCAGGCTGCCTAACACAACAAAGGGATCAATCGGTTCGCCAAACAGCATGACCCCGATCACGGTTGCCCAAACCAACTGTAGAAACGATAAGGGTTGGGTCACCGTAATTGGCGCAGCGGCAAACGCTTTGGTCAAGGTGAAGTGACCCGTGGTTGCCAGCAAAGCACTCAATGACAACCAGCCGATTTCTTCGACGGTTGGGGGGCGCCACTGAAGAATCGCGCCCGGCAGCAAAGTCAGAGTGCATCCCACGGACAGCAGGCCCACAATCATGGAAGAATTTTCCTGTGCCGTCAGTTTTTTCGCAATAATGAACGATGCCGCGAATAGCGGGGCGGCGCTTAATTGGGCCAGTTGTCCAAGATTAATCTCCTCGAACCCAGGCCGAATAATAACCATCGCTCCGACAAAACCAGCTCCAACTCCGAAGAGCCGCCTGAGATGCAAACGCTCGCCCAGAAACAAAGCCGCTCCTATCGTCACAAAAATGGGCGCCACATAACCGAGTGCGGTGACTTCAGCCATGGGGACACGCGCCATGGCAAAAAACCACAATATCACAGCGACCCCGTGAATCAGACCACGCACTGCATACAGCTGTAACGTTTTGCGTTCCGGTATACCTGTCCAGTTTCGCAAAAATAGGGGCGCGATCATCAGGGTGCCAATAGCATATCTGATAAACGCGCCTTGAATTGCGGGCATATCTGACCCCAAGTAACGAATAACACCCGTTACGCAGGCAAACATCAGTCCGGTCAAAAGCATCCAGAAAATGCCGTGACGGGTATTACCTGGATTCACACGTGTGAGTGGTTGATAGAAATTTCAATTGGACAGATTCAGTTCGAGGAAAGGTGAATGCTTACTTGAACCTTAGCAAGAGGGGAATGGGCCTGGCATCTTAGGGGATCAGCAATGAGAAATCTCACAGAGGCACAGCACCTAAGCATCCCTCCTTCTCTCCTTCTAAAAAACTCAGCATTTCCCCATCTCAGAATCTCAGTACCTCAGAATCTAAGAAACTTCCCATCTATTCTGCCCGACCCTTGACCTTAATTGGCCGTCCTTAAAACCAATCTATGCCCTGTATTTGGTCGGAGTGGTTCTGTGCTTTGAGTCCGAAAGGACTCAACCTTTCCGTCACGTGTAATTTCGAATACCAGAAGTTTGGGTGTAACCGCGTTGTAGGCATCCGGTGTAACTATCCAACCGGTGTCTGTTCGGTCAAACCATCCCTCAAATGAACCATCAAAGCTTAGTTCGATCGTTTCCTGATTTGAATCGATGGTCACGGAATCCTCATTCATTACGATGATCCTCCTAACCTCGCCTGCAACCCGGCGTACCCAGAATCCGGAGTCATCTGAAATTTTTTGATCATGATCTGGCCAATCTGCCAAACGCCAGGAGAAGTGATCGACCCAATCTGAGTCCGAAGTGATCTCTACTGAGAATCTTTCCGGGTTGTTTTCAATAATTCGAACCTGCGATTGCCGGGGTTTCTTGTCGGCCGAAGGCGTTAGTACCGTGACTGACTTGAAAGGGAGTTTCACGGTACCGGATTTCAAGAGCGCAGGAGCAGGATGTGTCCGAACCGGGTCCAGAGGCGAATGATTACCGAAAGACCCAACCCATCCGCGACCACCCGGTTGCCAGTCGACGAAACCTGGATACTGTCTAAGAAAAGTCGTACCAGGAAAGTGTGTGTCACCTATAAGGACTTCTGACTTCAGACCTGTTCCAAAACCCTGTACTACATCAAGAGCGGCTCCGTTGGGGGCGGTAGCTTGGGCACGATCATCTTCGAGTTGGATTTCATTACCTACCATGAACTGGAAATTGCTCTCAACTCGATGTTCTCCATCTCCATAGATGGCATCGAGTATGATCCAGTAGTTGTCTTTCACATAAAAAACACTTCTACGCCACATGGCGTCCAGCAGGTTGTTTCTGTATTCATAGGTACCCTCCAGGAAATCGTAGACTGGATTGGTGACCCATCTGTTTTCAAGAACGTCAAACGCGTAATGACGATCCCATCCGGTATTGGGATCAATGCCGTCAATCGTGATCACATTGTGTAGAAAACCGAATCGCATATCGTAACGGGGTCCCGGCTCGGCGGAGGTATACAAGGATGTGCCCGGGTCGACAATGAATGCAGCACCATCGGCTGATAAGGTAATGCTCAACTTATCTCCGTGTTGGTGATTGGTGCCGAATGGGCCAGCGTCCATCGACAAATACTGCGCGTCCTCATCCCACCCATTGCGCATCGCATAGTATCCGCTTAGGTAATACGGGTTGGATTTGAATGGGAAGGACTCGAAGCCGTCGGACCTTTCGCTGACTTCAAGTTGATCAGCGAGCTGGTTCAAGTCGGGTCGGTCGAATAGCTGCGCGCCTTTACGCAGGACGCGATCGCGGATATCGTAAATGCCGTGATCCCCATAGCGAGGAATACTACGATCCGGTTTCATCATGCCAACATGGGCATCGAAGATGGCTTCGAGTTTTGGAGATATTCTATCTTTGGCCGGTGAGTCGGGGAGTGCTTCAAACATCGTTGAGCACAGCAATAAAGTGCCCTCAGAATATCCCAGGGTTAATTCGATGAGAAACTCACGTGGGTAGAATGCAGTATCCAGGAATCCGTCCAGAAGCGCCGTTGAATCGTCTTGCCAGAAAGCAGACGAACTTGCCTCGGGATACTGGAGCGAAGCATAAAGAATGGTAGACGCATTGCCAAGCGTTCCGTTGTGAAGCCCAAGAATCTTGTTGGGCACAA
>CAVOEZ010000327.1:0-5506 GCA_963694355.1 Latescibacteria bacterium UBA2968
CAGCAAACAGAATCCCACAGACGGAAGATACAGGTATCGTTCAGCCAGGAGCGTTCCCGACGGAAGCAGGGTATTGAGATTGAGGGAAAGCGGAATCACGATCAAGCCGGCTGCGAAGGCGCCAGGAGGAGATTTCCGCCACACCTTTTGTATCGTCCACCCAAACAGCAGCATAACGCATGCGCCAAGCGCGAATTCACCATTCAAAATTGAGGAAACAACAGGTATCTGGTTGAAGCTGTAATCTACTGACAGGGTGGCAGGAAACACCAGCAACCTGGTATAGTGGAGAACGAGCACAGGCAATGTCATTAGTCTATGGGAGACGGGCGCCTCGACGAGCGGGTTGTCCAGAGGGGAAGGAGAAACGGGCAGCAGATTCCCCACCGCGATGACCCGAAGGACCATGTAGACGCCCACACTCGCCCAGAGCCAGATGTGATGTGATCGCACTCTGGCTTTCAGGAAAGAAGTCAGACTCTGGTTCTTTTTGTGCAAGAAAATGACATCGTAGAAAATCACCACCGCGGGAAGTACCAGCGCACTCTCCTTGCAAAGGAGAGCCAAAAAAAGTGAACACGCTGCCCCCAGCACGTATCTCCTGCCGCCGCCAGTATGAAATATGAGGAGGAGAAGGGCGAATACTGCGAGAAGCAGATCCGACCTTCCTGAGATATTCGCCACAGCCTCCGTATGAACCGGGTGAATGGCGAACAGGAGGGCGGCCGCAAAGGCCGCAAGCTTCGGCACAGACAGCCTGAACAGAAACAGGAACAACAAAACGGTGGCTGCAGCGTGAATGAGCAGATTGGTGAGATGGAAACCCAGGGGATTCTCCCCCCAGGTCAAGTAATCGAGTGCGAAGGTCAGAATCGTCAGGGGCCTGTAGTATGTACCCATGCCTTCCTGTTTGAATCCTGACCAGTATTCGGTGGTCAAGAGATCCAGTGGGTCGAGCGTCTTTACCTTGGCATTTTGTACAACTACGAAATGATCGTCGTAAACGAATTCATTTTGAAGACTGTTGTAGAATACCAGAACGACGGCAAGGATCAAGAGCGCTGAACCCAGAACTCGGCCAATTTGTTGATCGCGAACCACTTTGAAAATCTCCATGTCTACTCCTATTTCGAACTGGCAGGGCGATCAGGCAAATAATTCCCCACCAATGGGTACTATCGCATATCAGAGCTTAACCTTTAGTACCAGGACCTGTGTTGTCAGGAATATATCCGGCTGGATGAATTGTTTCGTAAAGTGTTGAAAATATAAAATTTAGTCATATCTCAGATCAAACATGGTCCTAATGGAGATATAAGTAACTGTATTTTCAATTACTTGTTAAGCAATTGGTATACCCATTTGATGAACACTGCTCATCGGATTGCTACTATGGGTATGCAAAAAGCCCGCGGGAGTTCTTCCCCGAGGGCTAAACCTTGTTCTTTCGGGTTGAAAGGCCTACACAAACACGTCGCGGGTCTCTCCACGCACGATGGTGACCTGTCCTGCCTCTTCGAGCTGCCTCACTGTCTGTACGATGCGCAATTGGACGTCTTCCACATCACTCATTCTGACCGGACCTGAAAACTCCATTTCCTCCCTGAGCATTGTTCCTACACGCTCGGACATATTTCCGAGAATCCGTTCCTGCATTTCCTCGCCGCCTCCCTTGAGCGCTATGGCGAGATCCTTTGAATCTACCTCTCGCAGGATCATCTGGATCTCGCGATCCGTGAGCTTCTGGATGTCGTCGAAGACAAACATCTGATTGCGCATCTCCTCGGCCAGTTCCGGATCCTGGGCATCGAGTCGTTCGAGAACTGATTTCTCGGTGGAACGCCCGGTTCTGTTCAAGATCTCGGCCACCGCTTTCGGTCCACCGATTTCTGTGACCTGACCTGCGAGAATCGCCTGGAGTTCCGTGGCCAGCGTTTCCTCCAACTCGCGGAGCACCTGGGGAGATATATTCTCCATCTGCGCGATTCGGAAGGAGACATCGGCCTGAAGGTCCTCAGGGAGACCGTTGACCACGCCGGCCGACTGTGAAGGTTCAAGCTGAGACAGGATCAATGCAATTGTCTGCGGGTGTTCTTTAGAGATAAACGGAATGATCTGATTGGGATCCACATTTCGAAGCATGTAAAAACCGCTGGAGGTGGTGCTAGTCACCCGGCCCAGAAGTCCCTGGGCCTTACGCGGACCCAGTGCCTTCTCGAGTGCGCCACGGGCGAAATCCATACCACCCTGGGAGACGTACTTACCGGCAATGAGAAGCTGCTCGAATTCCTCGAGGACCTCGTCTTCCTGCTCGGTGGTAACCACATCCAGTTCGGCAATGGACTGGGCGATCTGCTCGATCTCGAAGTCCGTGAGGTATTTCGTGACCTCTGCCGTGGTCTCCTGACCCAGGGCAATCATCAGCACGGCTACTTTTTGCCGCGCCGGAATTCCCTCACCTGCATCATCATCGTCCTCTTTGGCCATAGGATAGACCCTCATCAATATGGACTAGAGTATGTTACGATTCTAAACCACTTAAATTTATGATATAGGAAATTTTTCCAGATATCAATCCTCAGCTTCAATTCCTTGATTCCAGTGTCCACGTTGACATATTTGGGACCTTTACCTACATTTCAGGGCGCTTGAGTGGACGGCATCTAAAATCTCAGGAGAGGCAAGATCTGAATGCAGGGTGAAACATTTCTACAGCAACTCGAGGAGCGGGTCATTATCGCGGACGGCGGTATGGGGGCCATGCTGGGGGCGCGGGGCATGCCGTGGAATGCATGCTTCGAGGCCACCAACCTGACCCAGCCGGATCTCGTCAAGGCACTCCATCTGGAATTTGTTGCAGCAGGCAGCGAACTGATCGAGACCAATTCATTTGGCGCAAATCGGAATAAACTGGCTGCTCTCCAGCAGGCGGATCAGGTCAAGACCATCAATGCCGCAGCAGTTCGACTGGCCAGATCTGTGGTTCCCGAGAACGTATTCGTTGGGGGATCGGTAGGTCCATACGGCCGGTTGGCAGATCCTGAATATGACCTGACGGATGAGGAGCGGTTCGACGTTTTTCGGGAACAGCTGGAGGTATTGCTGGACGAAGGTGTGGACTTGATTCTGCTGGAGACGTTTACGCAGATGAATGAATTGAAGACCGCACTGAGAGCTGCCCGGAGTCTGGACCAAAATATTCCAGTTGTCTGCCAGATGGCGTTCTCGGATTCCGTACGGCCGTCCGTGGGCGTGAGCGCTGTCAAGGGCCTGCTGGATCTGGAATCGCAAGGCGCAACCGTAGTTGGCGGCAATTGCGGTTCCGGTCCGATTGGACTGATCCGGGTCATCGAGGAAATATCCACATTAACTGAAGTCAAACTCTCTGCACAACCCAACGCCAGTTTTCCTCAATATGTCAACGGCCGATATATCTACAGCTCCGATCCCAAATACTTTGCGGAGAGCGCGGAAACGCTCGTTGGACTTGGCGCAAACCTGATCGGTGGATGCTGCGGGACGACTCCTGACCATATCCGTTTGGTAGCGCAACAGGTTAAGGGTAGACCGCCGGTTCAGCGGGCTGTGTTACCCAGGGTCGCGCTGCAGAGAACCAGACGAAAGAAGAAGGCGCCACCCCGAAAACAGATCTACAGTCCGATAGACAGGGTCGCGGAGACGAAGGTCACACTCGTTGAAGTCAAACCTCCGAGGGGTATGGCACTCGGCGCTGTCCGGCGCGCAGCAAAGTTGCTCGCATCTTCGGGTGTGGATGCGTTCAGCCTTGTTGAAAACTCACTTGCCCAGGTTCGGATGAGCCCCATTCCTCTTGCGCACCTACTCCAGGAGGAATTCGGGATCGCCGCGGTGGTTCATGTGACCTGCAGAGACCGAAACCTGATGGGCCAGCAGTCCGCCCTTACCGGTGCGGCTGCGCTTGGAATCCGAACCGTTCTGGCGCTCACCGGAGACCCCTCCACCATTGGAGATTCTTCAGAATCCTCCTCCGTATACGACACAAACTCCCTTGGGCTCATCGACCTCATCTCCAATTTGAACAAAGGGGTCAATGTGGCAGGGAACCGGATCAGTGGTTCCGCCAATTTCATGATCGGCTGCGCATTCAACCCGAATGTCCGACGATTAGAGCCCGAGATCAAACGTCTCGAAAGAAAGGTTACGAGAGGCGCCTGTTTTGCGATGACCCAGCCGGTATTCGACGCATCCCTGATCGAAGAGATGTATGAGAAAACAGCCCATATCGACATTCCAATCCTTCTTGGTGTGATGCCTCTGACCACCTATCGCAACGCGTCATTTCTTCATAATGAGGTCCCTGGAATTCGGATATCCCAAGAGATTCTGGATCGGATGCGGGAAGCCAAGGAGGAGGACGCGAGCCATGTGGGAATGGAGATCGCGCGAGAACTGCTGGATGCGGCCGCATCCATTGCTCCGGGTTTCTACATCATGCCGCAGTTGGAAAAATACGAAATCGCAGCTACTCTGGTTCAGCACGTGAAACAGTCGGAGACCTCGCTGTTGGCAAAGACCTGATGATCACCAAGTTTTACGCGAGACTTGCCAAATCAAGAATCTTCGTTATTTTAATGGCGTCCTTAGAAACGAAGCACCATCAAATGTGGCATTTCTGATGCGAGTAGACGCGAACAAACCTTGAGAGTCCTTTTCAGGAGGAGAAGATAAAATGAGTCAGCCCACCGTAACCGCATATTTGAAACCCAGCTGTGGCTGGAGCAATGGCGTAAGAGCAGTACTGGACAAATATGGTCTCCCATTCGAGGACAAAGACATTATCAACGTGTCGGCGAACTACGAGGAAATGGTACGCAAAAGTGGCCAGCCTCTGCAGCCCTGTGTCGAGATTGGCGAAACCATGTTGGCAGACGTCAGTGGAGACGAACTCGAGGCCTATCTGGTAGAAAACGGATTCCAGGTGGCAGGTCCCGAAGCGAATGTGCCGACCGATCGCTCGTGCACGGACGAAGAGCACGAAGAAATGGCACGCGCTCAGGCCCAGCCGGTCTTATTTGTAAACAGCAAGAGCAACCAGTAGAACTATTGCTTAACAGATACTGAAAGAGGCGGTCCCTGAAGGGGCCGCCTCTTTTTCCATCTCCACCAGGGGTTCACAACCTGTGCAGACACCGCCAATAGACAAGCTGCACTCGCTGCTTTCTGACGAAATCGCATCTTGCGTAAAATGCGAGCGCCTGGCTGAATACTGCGCCACATTCAGAGATCCCGTCACTCAGAAACCACCCGGGACCCACTACTGGGCAAAACCGGTACCTGGCTTCGGCGATATCACTGCAGGGCTGCTCATCATCGGTCTGGCGCCCGGTGCGCAAGGGGCCAATCGAACGGGTAGGCCGTTCACAGGGGATGCCGCAGGGGAAGTCCTCTATAGAGCGCTGCACAGACACGGCTTCAGCAATCGGCCCGATGTAGCCGGCAGATCGGACGGACTCGAACTGAGGAATGT
>CAVOEZ010000328.1:0-5502 GCA_963694355.1 Latescibacteria bacterium UBA2968
GAGCGCCACCCTTCGTGGTGGATCAGGATACCGGTGTTTACCTTCGCCGCTAGTGTAGCGGCTCAGCGAATGAACAGCCGAAACCACTGGGCCTCCGACACGCTGATTGGAGCCGCACTGGGATATGGGGTCGGTAAAACACTTGTTTCAAGACACACTCCTGGTTCCAGTTCCTCTGGCGCCCCCATGATTCAACCAGTCTTCAGATGACTTGCACTGACTTACCGATTTTAGGAGGTATGGCATGATGACTCGCCTGTTGGTGATGACGCTTTTCCTCTTGGCGCCTGGTTCTGCAAAGCTCAACGCTGAACCCTACAAGACCTCCAGAAACGTCTTTTTGGCCCTCCCTCGGCTCGTCTGGAATGTTTCCACCCATCATCTTGGCAAGCTGGTCGTTTACAACGAACACAATGACCTCTACAATCATGCCTACGATCTCATTAGAATCAAAACCAGAACGTTCGAAATGTATCCGTGTCTTAAGTATCGCGGAGAAGCCGGTCATGGAGTCGTACTGAATGTCGGTTTTTTCAATAAATCGGATCGGGAGACCTTTCTCAAAACAAGCTTTATCTACTCGGGTCCCCGGAGGAAACGGGGGGAGTTGACCCTGGCCTGCCCCGGGACTTTTGGTGGTGGACAGGGCTCCTTCGACATACATGTAGATGTACTGGACAACTATCACAAGGATGCCAGCATCAACGCCGGAGTGAAAGAGGATTCGCTTCGGAGTTTCGAAATCCAGCAGTCCAACGCTCGCTTCGAGCTTGGCTGGAAGCCTGCAACAGAGGCGCTGGACATCAAACCCCATTTCGAACTCAGCGCCTGGGCTGGCCCATCCGCGGTCAAATTCCAACCGGTTAAGGGTGGAGAGGGCCCGCTTGCCAATCCCAACTACACAAATGTAGCCAGGCAACTTCCGGGTATTGGAGAGTCGCTGAAATACGCTCGGCTAGGGGCAAGTCTGCGTTATGACCGAAGGGACTTCCCTGGAGATATACCACCTGGACACAAGACTTACGAATACTTCCCAGGACGCCACGCCAAACGTGCGAACCAGGTACTGACCCACCAGCGTGATCGGTCTTATCCGACCCGTGGAATCCTCTTCGATATTTCAGGCGAATGGGTAAAGGGAAACAAGGACATCCATTTTCTTCACGGCAAATCGGAGGTTCAGTGGTTTCTACCCCTCTTTCGACATGGGCGTGTATTGGCCGTCCGTGCAAAAGTCGAGAAAATTCACCGCCCTCCAGGCTCGCTGGTTCCTTATACGGACCTTGTCCGCTCAGGGGGAGACCACGAGTCTCGCGGGTTTGATAAAGGGTTCTTCACGGGCCTGGCTTCGATCTCGTTCAGCGCAGAATATCGGTACCCGATATGGGACACCTGGAACGCATTCCTGTTTTGGGACGAAGGTCAGGTTTTCGACTACTTTTCTCAGGCATCGTTCGGTGGATTTCGGACCTCATATGGTGGAGGGATTTCGGTTCGCGGCTCTCGTAGCCTGATCATTAAGCTCTTCATAGGATACAGCGATCAGAACACGAGGCGCAATGGCGTACCCAAGTCACAGGAGTTTTAGGATGCGAGTGCCCCAATTAAAAACCTGGCTTCCCCTCCTGTGTCTTGCAACCTTCGCCTGTGCCTCAGGGTTGAAATTGTCACCGGACGTCAAAGACGTGGACCCGGATCAGACGCCTGAGAGGAAACCCTCAAGTAACGAAGGATCCCGGATCTGGGATGCTGCGGACCACACGTTTTTCTATCAGATAGGTAGACTTGTGGATCTCGAATATACGGGGAAGCGTCTTGGAAAGGCTTTGGGAATTGGAGATGGAAGACAGGCGGACAATGAAATTCGCTCGACGAGGTCTGTGAGTCCTCCTGGTATACCTATCGGCATCACAACAATACCATGACGCTCCCTGAACTTGCCCTTGGACCTGGATCAGCGGCACCTGCGGCTGGTATGTGGGAAATCATTTCAGGAAAATTTGAAGGTGTTTCGGCGGGCTTTACGATTCGCGACTCGAGCGGTCAGAAATATTTCGTGAAGTTCGATTCGGAAGACTGGCCAGAAATGGCTACATCAGCTGAAGCCATTTCATCCAGAATATTCCATGCCGCTGGCTATAATGTTCCCAAATACTCGGTAATCAGTTTTCCAAAGACTCGAGTGTACATCGGATTGGGTGCGTTAATAAAGGACAAGGATGGCGAGAAGCGATGTATGACGGTATCTGACCTCGACTCCATCTGGACCAAAATTTATTTTCAACCAAACGGCGAGGCAAGGGCGAACATAAGCGAGGAACTCCCTGGGGACCCCATCGGACCATTCGGCTATCATGGAAGGCGCGTGGACGACCCGAACGACAGGGTAATGCACGAGCATAGACGGGAACTCCGTGGACTGCGGGTAATCTCTTCGTGGATCAATGATACGGACCGGCGTCCAGCCAATTCGCTGGACGTATTCCTACCTGAGGGGGCCCCGGTCGGATACATTAAACATTACCTCATGGACATGGGCGCTACACTGGGCAGCAACAGCAAAAAGCCGCACCTGCCCCGATACGGAAAGGAATATCTCTGGACCTATGGAAATGTGATCAAAAAGTCGCTTCTGTTGGGATTTCATTCGAATCCGTGGGAAGAACTCATAGATGTAACCTATCCCACAATCGGCTACTTCGAGAGTGATATGTTCAGCCCCGGGACGTGGGTTCCGTCATATCCCAACCCGGCATTTCAATGGTGCACGGACAGGGACGGATATTGGGGGGCGAAAATCGTTACCGCATTTTCCGATGATGACATTGAAGCGATTGTTGAAACCGGAGGGCTAACCATTGCGGCGGCGAAAGCAGAACTTATACGGGTCCTGATCGAGCGCCGAAATAAGATTGGTCAGTACTGGTTCGCTCGGATCAATCCACTGGACAAATTTAACGTAGTTGGCAACACACTACACTTTGAGGATCTCGCCGTCACACGTGGAATATCAGCGGCTGGGATCACGCGCTATCGGTATCGGTATCTGAACGCCAGGGGGCAGCCCGTGGGAGACTATTTCAAAACATCTGCGATGAGGATACCTATAAACAATGTGAATCCCTACGAGGGACTGGAGATTCAGACGGAGCGAGGAATGTGGAAGAAGATCCTTCGTGTTTATATCCATACCGATAATGCGGGCGTCTCTAAAGTCGTACGTATCGATCGGGAACCATAATCTGACTACCCTATCAGGATTTCCGGTGCACCTGATTTGTCTCTCAAACCTTCCGGCAGCCCTGCTTGTGCGCTATCCCGAGTTCACCATTCTTGCCGCGTTTTTCCACTTCACCTTCTCGAAAACATCCTCAGGCAGGTCCAGCTGCAAGAGCAAGTCCATCAGATTGTTGTGAAAGTGGTCCCGGGCGAACAGGAGTTTGTCTTGAAACGCTATGACAAACTCTCTGCTGAATTTGTGATCCCTGTTCAAAGCGGGCACACCGTTTCCTGACAGATCGGCATAGAGATTATCGTACTTGTTCATCATTTCGATCACTTGCCCCCCGGGAAGCACATCTCCCTTGGGCGAAGGAATTTTGTCATGCAGGCCATCACCTGAGATGTGCGCCCAAAAGCCTTTTGCGTGACCGATGAAAATCGTCGCCGGATTCGCCTGTACCGCACGCTCCAATGCATCCATAGTTCCGCCGTACCAGGTGTTCGGCCGCGGATATACAGATCCCCGATCAATTGGATATTCGAGGTGAATCGTGATCGGTAGGCCGGCTTCTCCACAGTACTCGTACATCCGCATCAGATCTGGATCGTCGAATGGCACGCGCACTTTCAACTCTCCGGCCAACTTGACTCCGTAGATATCCACGGCTGCCCTCAAGCGATCTATTGCATCGGGCCGCTTTGGATCCGGCATATATCCCAAAATGAAACGATCCGGGGCCTCCCGGCTTACCGAAAGCACATCCCTGAACGGAATAACACCACCCGTTGGTGGCAGATGTCCGTTCAATTTCGGATCGTAATCAGATTCCGGACACTCCCACGTCAACAGCCACATCTGGTCGATCCCCTGCTCGTCCATATTCTCGAGGATCTTCCGTCCGCCGTGTCCATGCCAGTTGGGATGATTGTGCGCATCGATCAGCATTTTACTTCTCTCCTTCACAAAGTCTTAGGACATCCCACTCTGTCACCATGAGCTCAGAGATTCTTCGCCTTCGGCTCAGAATGACAGGTTTGTTGATTCCCAAAAGTAGTCGCGAAAGCAATGCCATCCCGAACGGAGTGAGGGATCTCAGAGCCCTTAGTGAATAGAAAGTTGGTGAGGTCACCCGTCTGTCACCCTGAACTTTGAGATTCTTCGCCTTAGGCTCGGAACGACAGGTTTGGTGATTCCCGAAAGCAATGTCATCCCGAACGGAGTGAGGGATCTCAGAGCCCTCGGTGATCAGAAAGCTGTGAGCTACTCCCCAAAAATCACTCCTCTGGCGTCGCCTTACCAATGTCTGATATTGCCGTCCACACGATACCCGCTGACTTCCCCGTCTTGTCCAGGGAAAATCTCACTGCCTTAAGATCCTCGGCAAGCACCGTTTCCTTATCCCCTATGCGAATCTTCACTCTCTTGTGGGCCTCGTTGGTCACATCCATATAGGCCTCTTGCGCGCTGGTCTTCATCTTGTCCGCCAGTTCACTCATATTGCCGATATTTTCTGCCTCGGTCCTCGCCATATCGTTGGCCCTGTGAACAAGCTTCAAAATTTCGGTCTTTCTCCTGGGACTCGCTAGAATCGACTGCTTGATCAGATCGGGCTTGAGCGACTCGACCCCGATCGCCTTTAGAATGGCAAGTCGGGTCTCTCTCGCAGTTTTGACTTCCGCTCCCATCTCTTTGTATTCTTCAAACAACTCGGGCAAAGTGCCTACAGACACCAGAGTCGAGGCATTTGCCTCCGCGCCCAGGTTATTCGATGTGATGGACTGCAGCGCCCATGTTTCACCACCCAAAATGCCACCGGAGTTCCCCCTGCCTTCTACCACCACACACCCCTTTGTTCGGACATTTGCAGTGCGTATGTAGACCTCGGTCTTTATTTCGGCCTCTCCTTCAATTGTGGCATCCTGAATAAACTTTGCGACCACATCACCCTTCGAAACCACTCGCGTATTCTTGCCCACAATACCTTGTCTGACGGTGAGCCCACCTTCCGTCTCGATTTCGGCGCCATCCTCCACACCCTCGCCAATAACCACACTACCGGTGGCCTTCACCTTGAAACCGGTTACGACCCGTCCTTTAATATCCACATTCCCTTTGAAGTCGATGTTCCCCGTCTCGTAGTCCACATTTCCGGAAATCTGGGCGATTACCCGCACCGATACGGTATGTTTTGTCGGGTTGTCCGGGCCGGATCCGACCAGTGTCACCACAGATGCACCACCGTCTATTGTTGAATACAATTGAACTCTGTCTTCACTGCT
>CAVOEZ010000329.1:0-5500 GCA_963694355.1 Latescibacteria bacterium UBA2968
ACGGAGGTTCAGCTGGACGACTCGGAACATCTGATCATGTCTGAAGGTGACATTCTGGCCATTATCGAGGGCTAGAACCACTGCTTACATTCCGTATACAAGGAGGATGAAATGCCGAAGCAGCTTGAATTCGATGTAGTAGCCCGGGATGCGCTCAAGCGTGGTGTCGACCAGCTTGCCGAAGCGGTCAAGGTCACATTGGGTCCCAAAGGTCGAAATGTTGTACTCGACAAGAAATTCGGTTCACCAACGGTCACCAAAGATGGTGTTACCGTGGCCAAAGAAATCGAACTTGAAGATCCGTATGAGAATATGGGTGCCCAGATGCTCAAGGAGGTTTCCTCCAAGACCTCGGATGTGGCGGGAGACGGTACTACCACAGCCACAGTTCTTGCCCAGGCCATCTTCAGGGAAGGTCTGAAGAATGTTACGGCCGGCGCGAACCCGATGGACCTGAAACGTGGAATCGACAAGGCCGTTAGTGCCGCTGTAAAGTCCATTCAGGATCTGAGCAAGCCCGTTGCCGGACGATCTGATATCTCGCAGGTTGCCACCATTTCTGCAAACAATGACAAGGCCATTGGCGATTTGATTGCAGAAGCTATGGAAAAGGTCGGCAAAGACGGTGTGATTACCGTTGAAGAGGCAAAAAGCATCGAGACGGAACTGGATGTGGTCGAGGGTATGCAGTTCGACAGGGGATATTTGTCCCCGTATTTCGTCACAGATCCGGACAATATGGAAGCCATTCTGGAGGATGCGCATCTCCTTATCTATGATAAAAAGATTTCAGCGATGCGAGATCTGCTCCCGATTCTGGAGAAGATCGCCCAGACCGGCAAGCCGCTTCTGATTATTGCAGAGGATGTCGAAGGGGAGGCTCTGGCCACCCTGGTCGTAAACAAGATCCGTGGAACCTTGCGGGTCGCCGGTGTGAAGGCTCCGGGATTTGGCGACCGACGCAAGGCCATGCTAGAAGACATCGCCATCCTCACCGGTGGTCGCGTACTGTCGGAAGATGCGGGATTTAAGCTCGAAAACGCCACGACTGCAGACCTCGGTACGGCCAAGCGAATCACCATAGACAAGGACAATACCACCATTGTCGAAGGTGGTGGCAAGGCGGCGGACATCCAGGGTCGTGTGAATCAGATTCGACGGCAGATCGACGAGACCACTTCCGACTATGATGGCGAGAAGCTGCAGGAACGTCTGGCAAAGTTGGCCGGTGGTGTTGCCGTGCTTAATATTGGCGCAGCGACCGAGACTGAAATGAAAGAAAAGAAGGCGCGTGTGGAAGATGCCTTAAACGCCACACGGGCTGCCGTTGAAGAAGGTATCGTTCCCGGTGGGGGCGTTGCCCTGATTCGGGCGATCGCTTCCCTGGACAAGGTACGCAAGGATGCCAGAGGAGACGAGAAGATCGGCGTGGAGATTGTGGCACGAGCGCTTGAAGAGCCCTTGCGCCAGATCGCCAGTAATGCCGGCGTGGAAGGTGCAATTGTGGTACAAAAGGTGTTGGCAGGGGAAGGCGCCTTTGGTTTCAATGCAGATACAGAAAAGTATGAAGACCTGATTAAGGCCGGTGTGCCCGATCCGACCAAGGTTACGCGGTCGGCGCTCGAGAATGCTGCGAGTATTGCGGGATTGTTGCTCACAACCGAGTGTGTGATAGCTGATATGCCTGAAGAAGCACCCCCCGCACCTCCGGCACCCCCGGGTGGCGGGATGTACTAGGCAGAGGTACCGCAGATTGTTGCAATAAAAAAGGAGCGCCCCTTGTGGGTGCTCCTTTTTTATTGCAACTGGTTCCAAAAGTCTATCGGCTAAACCAGATTCAAGCAGAACGACCTGGTGAGACGCATTCGCGTGCAGCCCAATTTTACAGATGAGTGTGGGGGACATCCAGGCGGCTATCAATATTCGCCATCCCTTTGTCAATCACATCCTCCACTTTACTTTCAAGAAACTCGTAGCTGCCTCTTCCTACCCAAAAATGTCTGACGGTTCCGTCGGCATCGAATATCCATGTTGCGGGGAGTCTGCCTTTCCATCGAGCGTCGAAGGTTTGTATAAATATTCGATCTGTATCAGACCGGATGTATGTAGGGAAGTCCACACCCTGGTCCGCGAGGAATTGCCTGACCGGGCCAACGTTCGACTCGGGATCGACACAGATCAGAACGAGTGCCACGTCGAGGTCCTTGTAGTTTCGACGCAGTTTGATCAGGTCTGGAAATTCAGCTACGCAAGGCGGGCAGTGTGTAGCCCAAATGTTCACCACTACGGCTTCAGCCTTTAGATGACGAAGCGTCTGCAGGAGCTGTACCGCCGAGGCGGAAATGACTTTAACCCGGGACAAATCCTTCGAACCCTTCGCTTGGCCATTGTGTCTTTCCCTCTGACCGGAGCAACCTGCCAGTGCGGCAATCAAGAGCATGATCACGATGGATCTTACCATCAGACAATGGCCTCCGATACTGTGGAATAAAGAAAAAGGGGCGAAGCCAGCATATCGCTTCGCCCCTTTTTGCCAGGATGGGACGGCTCAGTCGGCGGCAACCTCATGATTCAACCCAGAGCAGAACGCGACATAATCGATCAGTTCTGTGACTGTGGGATTGTCACCACAGACCGGGCACTCGGGATCTCGCCGGATCTTGAATGTCTTGAAGCTCATGGCGAGGGCATCGTACATCAGCAATCTACCGATTAGCGGATCGCCCTGTCCAAGGATGAGTTTTACGACCTCTGTGGCTTGAATCAGGCCTACAGTGCCGGGTAGCACGCCCAGAACACCGGCTTCCGCGCACGAAGGCGCGAGTTCAGCCGGCGGGGGCTCCGGGTAGAGGCACCGGTAGCAGGGTCCATCGGAATCGCAGGGATAAATGGTCGCCTGTCCTTCGAAGCGGAAGATGCTTCCATCTACTATGGGCTTGCCTGCGAACACACAGGCATCGTTGACCATGTAACGGGTGGGAAAGTTATCACATCCGTTCACCACAATATCATATTCAGAGACGATGTCCATCACATTGGATGAATTCAAGTATTCCACATAGGGTACAACGTTGCATCCAGGGTTCAAGTCCACAAGCGTTTCTCTGGCGGAAATGGCTTTGGGCCTTCCTACATCGGAGGTCCCGTGGAGGATCTGTCGCTGGAGGTTGGTGACGTCGACCACATCGGCATCTACAATACCGAGTGTTCCCACACCTGCAGCGGCCAGATAGTATGCTGCAGGACTTCCGAGGCCGCCGGCTCCTACCATGAGCACTTTGGCGTCCAGAAGTTTTCCCTGACCTTTCTCCCCAACCTCAGGAACCAGAAGGTGTCTGGAATATCTTTGAACATCGGCTTTGCTCAACTGGCGGTCTCGATGTAATTCCAACCCGGCATCCGACCAGGCATTAACTCCCCCAGAAATGTAGGCTACGTCGGTATACCCCATATTTTGAAGGTCCCGGGCGGCAAATTCTCCCTGATGTTCATCGCCGTAGACAAAAATGGCTGTGTCTCTGTCATTGGCGCGACCCTCTATTCTGAGCTCGAGAAACCCCCGTGATATGTTCTCGGCTCCTGCGATATAACCCTCTGAGTATTGTTCTCGCTCCCTGACGTCGAGGAGCAGAACGGGGCTTCCGTTCGCCAATCGCTTTTCTGCGTCAGAGACCGAAATGGCGGTCACTTCGGATTTGACTTTGCTGATAAAGGACTCCAGCGAAGTGGTCATTTTATGCCCCCTTGGAGATCTGTGAAACTTGCCATTTGGATGAAATCGTTTTGTTTAAACCTGATCCAGAAATCTAACCCAATCGGATCGGAAAAGCAAAATCAGGAAATCGAGATCTGAGGCCCAGGCGCATCGAGTGTATCAACCTGCTCAACAGTCCGCTTCGCAATTTCGGCAAAGGCCCGTGACTCTTCCGAGTCGCCGATGGCGACAGGGGCACCGTTGTCACCGCTTTCACGTATGTGCGGGACCAGCGGGATACTGCCCATTAGCGGAATTTCGAAATAATTCGCAATTTCAAGGCCGCCGCCTTCCCCAAAGATCTGCGTCCGATCCTGGCAGCATGGACAGACGAAGTAAGCCATGTTTTCAACAACACCGAGGATGGGCACATCTACTCTCCGAAACATTTCGACGCTTCGGGTAACATCTTCCAGAGCAACATTCTGGGGTGTGGTCACAATTAGCGCCCCACCAAGTGCTACCGTCTGGGCGAGGGTGAGTTGGGCATCTCCGGTGCCAGGCGGCAGGTCAACCACTAGATAATCGAGCGTTCCCCAGGAGACATCAACCAGGAATTGCTGAATCATTTTCCCCACTATGGGCCCTCGCCAGATTACTGGCGTGTCTTCGCCTGCGATCAGACCCAGGGACATGAGCTTGACCCCGTGGCTTTCTATCGGAATGATTTTCCCGTTAACTGCCTCGGGTTGGCCGCTCACGCCCATCATCATTGGAATATTGGGTCCGTAGATATCGGCATCCAGCAAACCTACTGCTTTACCCAATTTTGAGAGGGCAACGGAAAGATTCACGCTGACAGTGGACTTTCCAACTCCACCCTTGCCGCTGGATACTGCGATGATATGTTTGGTGTCAGGAAGGAGGTTCGCCTGTTTCTGGCCCTGGGGCATTTGCATTTGCAGTTTCCTCGACAAGCTGGCAGGGTTACTAATTGGAGGGAGATATTTCCCGAAGCCTTGTGATTTCATCAATTACACGACGCGCTACGTGATCCACTTGCTGTGCTGTATTGAAGCGCCCAAGCCCGAATCTGATGCTGTTCTGCGCCAGATGACGGGGCAACCCCAGGGCCTTCAATACGTAAGAGGGTTCAAGCGCAGCCGAAGTACAGGCGGATCCTGAAGAAAGCGCGATATCCCCCAGACCCATAAGCAGACTCTCTCCGTCTGCGTTGTCGATACTGATGTTCAAATTTCCATCCAGTCGTTCCGTTGGATGCCCATTCAGATACAATCCTTCGAGACTGTCAAAGATCCGGTCCTTCAACCGATCTCTGAGTGCCCGCACTCGATCGCCTTCGGAAATCATCAGCTCTCCGGAAAGTTCGCAGGCCATTCCCAGGCCCACAATTCCCGGAACATTGAGTGTGCCCGATCGCATTCCCCGTTCGTGACCTCCACCATCGAGTTCGGCGACAAGACGCACCCTTGGCCGACTTCGAACATATAGTGCACCCACACCTTTCGGGCCGTACATCTTGTGCGCCGTTACTGACAGGAGGTCGATGCATAAAGATTCTACATCAATCGGGAGTTTGCCAACAGACTGAGTGGCATCGGTGTGAAACAACACGCCCTTCGATCTGCACATTGGCCCAATGATTTCCAGATGTTGGAGCACCCCGATTTCATTGTTCGCGGACATTATGCTCACCAGGATGGTGTCATCCGACAGGGCTTTCTCAATATCCTGAGGCTCTACCTGCCCGTGTTTGTCTACCGGCAAGAGGGTGACACGAAATCC
>CAVOEZ010000330.1:0-5486 GCA_963694355.1 Latescibacteria bacterium UBA2968
ACATTGGAAAAGGCCAAATCCAGCAACCGTCGCGACCAGGTCAGACAGTTTATTCAGTTAAAAGAAATGACCAGCTTTATTGCATTCTCCCTCCCGGAAGGACTGGAAATGGAGATGCTCTCCGATCAGTCCAAATTCATCGAACGGTCTGTCGATGAGGTGAAGAGCACCGCGGTTATCGGTGGAATTCTGGCCATTCTCATATTGTACATTTTTCTGAGAAATCCTACAAATACGGCCATAGTCGGTCTGGCGATCCCAATCTCGATCGTCGCTACCTTCGCTCCAATGCAAATATTCGGGGTTTCGCTGAACATCATGTCTCTGGGTGGTCTCGCCCTCGGAATCGGGATGCTTGTGGACAACTCCATAGTTGTTCTGGAAAGCATCTTCCGATGTAGGGAGGAAGGGGACGATCTCGTGCCCGCCGCCATCAGGGGCACAGGCGAGGTCGGTGGTGCCGTGTTCGCATCCACGCTTACCACGGTTGCGGTATTCTTTCCAATAGTTTTTGTCGAAGGCGTTGCGGGTCAGGTGTTCGGTGACATGTCCCTGACGGTCGTCTTCTCTCTTCTTGCCTCTTTGGGTGTCGCGCTCTTCTTCATTCCCATGCTCGCGTCACGACGTGTGAGCCTGGGTGCTGCACCCGACGGCGACGGGAGCGAAGACGCCTCCACGATCGCCAGGGCATTCAGTTCCGAACTGCTGCAGTTTCGTTCTGTGGAATCGTTGAAACGCCTGGCGGATCAGAGTGAGGAGGTTGGCACCCTGCACCTTTTAGGGAGGGGTTTCCTGGGCTTTTTCTGGCTCTTTGGGGAATTTTTGCTCAGACTGCTCTGGGTGATGGCCTCCCTTGTCTTGATGATTCTCAAAGCGGTGACCGTAATCCTTGGTCCTCCACTCTATTTCCCCATTGCTGCCCTGATTCAGAAATTGCGTAAGAAAACAAAAGCGGGTCAGGTTTGGAATAGCATGTGCAGCTGGTTCGAATCCGAACTGGTTTTCGGTTCTCCTCTCATCCACAGAATATGGCACGACTTGCTGGTCTTTAAATCTGCCAGAATTCTTGGAGCCGCTATTCCGGCAGGATTTGGATGGACGTGGCGGGCCGTAAACAATTCTGTACGATGGGCCTTTTCCGGCTCCCTTCTCAAGAAGATTCTGAAAGCAGTTCCTGGATTGATTCGACTCATCCTCACCTTTCTACTGTTCCCTTTGGCACCGATCTATTTCGTCCTTCGGTTCCTCATCTTCCACATTTTCATCCTCTCCGGAAAAATCATCGTACAGGCCATGATGCTTCTGTTTCTCATTGGCCAAACCTTGTTATTTCTGTCCGCGGTGGTACTCGTACCGGTACTGAAACCCCTTCTGTTTCTCTTCGAGAAAGGGTTCGGTTCACTGAGCCGACTCTATCCGGAGATACTGGGTTGGGCACTACAAAATCGGACGGCAGTTATCGCAATGGCAATCATCCCCTTCGCGATCTGCTGGTTTGTGTTGCTCCCCAGAGTTGGACAGGAACTGATACCACAGGTGCATCAGGGGGAGTTCAACCTGGAAATGGCACTGCCGGTCGGCACCCCTCTCGAATTCAACAACAATACGATTCGGCAGGTAGAAGCCAGAATCCTTTCCGATTCCGACGCTGCCCGAATCGCCTCGGTAATAGGTGTGGACAAAACATCGATCTCGTCCTCTGACCAGGGTGAACACACTTCCAGAATTACCATTGTTCTCAAGGAAACGGATGAGGATTCGGAAGAAATGGGTAGCATGACCAGATTCGCCCACAACATTGCAAGATTACCGGTACGTATTTGGGGCGGTATCACCGGACACAACCTCCTTGCAATGCGTGAGACGGAACTGATGGAAGACATCCGAGGCCTTCTCGTTGAATTTCCACAGCTTCGGATCGACTTTTCCAGACCTGCACTTTTCAGTTTCAAAACACCGATCGAACTGGAAATCCGCGGATACGATCTGGGTGACCTTGCGCGCTTAGGCAGGGATGTGGAACGTGCACTGTCCGATGTGCCTGGGCTCTACGATGTCAAATCCAGTCTCCAGCGTGGAAGTCCAGAGGTACAAATTATTTATCGCCGTGACTTGCTTGCCTCTTACGATTTGAACCTGCGGGCCGTGGCCACCCTGGTTCGTCAAAAGGTCCAGGGAAACGTCGTAACGCGTTTCAGAGAAGCCGATCGAAGAATAGATGTCCTTGTCCGCGTGGACGAAGCAGACCGTGCGGGAGTCGCAGACCTCAGGAGGCTTGTAGTCAACCCCAACGGATCGGTGCCTATTCGACTTTCAGCCGTGGCCGATATTCAGGTTAAGGAAGGCCCGAGCGAAATTAGGAGGATTGACCAGCAGCGCGCCGTCTTGATTTCTGCAAACGTTTCCGGAGTTGACCTGGGAACGGTCACCGGAATGATTCAGAAAGCCCTGGACGATGTGGAAGTTCCGCCTGACGTCACATTTGCAATTGGCGGACAGAACAAGGAAATGCAGACCTCTATGCAGAGTCTGCTTTTTGCGCTGGCGCTGGCCATCTTTCTGGTCTATATCGTCATGGCTTCTCAATTCGAATCTTTTATTCACCCATTCGTCATCATTTTCACAATTCCATTGGCGCTCATTGGGGTTACGTTTGTGCTGTTTGTCACCCGCATATCTCTGAGCATTGTGGTCTTCCTGGGCTTAATCATGCTCGCCGGAATTGTGGTAAACAATGCGATTGTCCTTGTCGACTATATTAATCACCTGCGAGCAACAGGCATGGAGAAGGTTGATGCCATTATACAGGCCGGTTCAGTGCGGCTCCGGCCCATTCTGATGACAACAGCCACAACGGTGCTGGGCCTTCTCCCTATGGCACTTGGGCTCGGTGAAGGGGCTGAAATCAGGACCCCAATGGCCATAACCGTGGTTGCGGGTCTGATCAGTGCCACATTGCTCACCCTGATCATCATACCCACAGTGTATTCTATTTTGGATAGAAAGCAATAGCTCTGGGAATGGTCCAAGTTTCCTAATTTCAACATATTGTGTCATTATTTCTGCACTTTTTACTTTCCTAATTCCTCTAAATTTTGTTTATTTGAGAAACTCGAAAGAAAGTAAGTAAATACTTGGTAACTTTTCTGTGAATTGATCTGTCCAAACAAGGTGAGTGATGCATCTTGGGTTGCTCGTATCTCAAGACGACAAATTTTCTGGAATAATCAAGGTCTACAGGAGAAGCTGAATGTCCCATGCGATTCGATGGTTTCTTGTAATTGTGATCACGTCCGCCAGTTTCCTGATATCCGTTGATGCAGCCCGGTCAGGGCCCAAAGAGGTACACCTGAGTCTCGCCGAATGTATCGAGATCGCCCTCGGCAATAGTTCACAGATCGTTCAGGACCGTTACAATGTCGGCATTGCCAAAGTATCGGTATCTGATGGCTTGAACGCATTCTTGCCTTCGGCCACTATAAGTTGGGGTGCCTCCCGCAACCTGCAGGGCCCACGAGAAGGAGCCGTCCTGGATCAGGAAACGGGCGTGCTGCTTACCAGCCTGGGTAAAAGCAGGGTCACGGGCGGACAGTCGGTAAGCTTGGGCGGAGTCAGCATCTCTTTATACAATGCCCAGAGTTTCGCTAATCTCTCGGCCAGCAAATTAGGACTAAAATCTTCTCAGATGGCACAGAGCAATAACCGCCGACAAACAGTTTTCAGTGTGAAGCAGAACTATTTCAACCTGCTCAAAGCCATTGAGTTGCTTGAAGTCCAAAACGAGCAGATTCGAGTCTCGGAAGAAAATCTCAGACGACAGGAAACCCTTTATGAGATCGGTTCAACCGCAATTCTAACCGTCTTTAACGCAAGGTCGACACTCGCCAGTTCGAAAGTGGAAGTAATCCTCCGGGAAAATAATGTCGAGATCTCAAGATCCAACCTGACCTTCGTTCTTGGAATGGAACCGGATGTGAAATTGGTGCCCACACAGGAGGAATTCGAGATCACGCCACTGTCGGTCAATTACGAGGACGCACTCAATACCGCTCTTGAATCACATCCGGATCTACTGAGCCAGAAATACGCTTTGGAAGAAGCACGTACCAGGTTGAGAGGGACACAATGGGCCGCCCGGCTGCCGTCCGCAACATTGAGTGCGGGTTACAGCTGGAGCCTTGGAAAGGACGAGAAAGCTGGTCTGGGAGACTTGTTCCGCAAAAATTACAGCTATTCGGCAGGCTTGAATGTCCGGCTGCCTATATTCAACTTGGGAACGGAAAACAGTATTCGAAGGCAAAAACTTCAGTATCTCCGGGCTCAGGAACAGTTTGATCAGGCCAAACGGCAGCGAACCCAACAGATCCGGCAATCGCACCTGAATCTTGAACGAACCAGACGTCTTATCACAGCAAACGAGGCTGCTGTAAAGGCTGCAGAGGAATCCTTCAAACTCGTCGACCAGCGCTATAATCTGGGTGGCGGAACTTTCTTGGAAAGACAGACGGAAGAGGCCAATCTCTTCAGGGCAAGGAGCAATCTGGTTTCAGCGAAATACGACTACCAGATCGAATTGGCACAATTCCAGTTCAGGGCAAGCATCGCCGCAGAGGACGAATGATCCTGAAATAACGCCCTGCAAACTTCTGGAGGAGTGTTCACCGAATTCTACAGTTGCCGATAAAAAAAGGCCGTTCTCCAAACCGGAGAACGGCCTTTTAATTCTCTGATACCACACACTAAGTCAAATCTAAATTCTCAGAAAATATTCTATATCCCGAACTGATCCAAAAGACGATTGGCTATCGTTTCTCTGACAGCCTCCGAATCATATTCACCTGCTTCCAACCGGGCACGTGCCTCGGCAACCCTGTCTTCGCGAATCTCAGGAGCATTCCTGGCTTCTTCAGCGAGTCGGCTCTGCAACTCCTGAGCCCTTTTCGCATCATTCGAGACTTCTATGCGATCACCAGCGGCCTCTGTGCGCGTCTCTTCCCTGACCTCTTCTGATCGTCGAGCGCCGGAACGCTCCACGCGTCGAGGGTCATCGGGTTGGGTTAAGTCGTTTATCCTTGGCACAACTGTACCTCCTGATGGCAACTCGCTGTAATTTAGGGTAACCGTACTGATACTGGTTTTAAAGATAAGGAGTACAGAGGTCGTGGTCAACCCCTTTTTTGCTTGTTTATGTGGGCTGAACTCATTGACAAATTGGAACTTAAGCCTTATTTTTACGCTGAAATCCGGACGCGTCACGTCTCAGGCTTTCGCCAGCCGCGCTATCACTTTCTAACTTCGTATGAAGTGTAACCGTTCAGATCGACCACTGGGGATCTCAATAAGTGAAGCACCTCGCAAGAGCACTACAGTTCATCGGAATGTTGGAAATGGGGTATGGGTTATTTATCGGCCTCTATGAAGGAGATATCAACCGTGAAATCCGTTTTGCGTCCATTGGGGGCCTGTTGTTTTTCGTGGGATGGCTG
>CAVOEZ010000331.1:0-5485 GCA_963694355.1 Latescibacteria bacterium UBA2968
GGCATGTCGAAGTCGGAGAACTGGAGTTGTGTGCTGTCATATTCCAGAATGGCTTCGAAACGGGTCAGGTCTTCAACTTGATCTGCGTAGAGGGCAATGGTGACGACTTCGTTTGTACCGAAACTGGCCTCGAGGGTCTCTTGATTTCCAGGATCGGGGTTCCCGTCGAACATTACTACGCCGGGCGCGTCCTCTGTGAACTCCACATCCTCCACGACAAGGTCGTATGTCTCGACTTTTTCCTGGGATGCGATCGTGACCTGATCGGGAATATTATCGTCGTCATTGTCGAACCCGATACTGATCGGCGCGTCCTCTCCTTCCAGTTCAACAAAGAACTTGTAGTCATCCGGCGGCAGTCCTTCCAGTTCATACTTTCCGCATTCGGTGATCGGTGCCTCTGCGACGATGCGGTTGCTGGCATCTACTGCAATCACCCGACCTTCCACATTGTCCGTGGTGTCCACCAGAGAAGAACCGTCTGGCTGGACAACAGGTTTGGCCAGACTGACGATGCCGGAAATGGATCCGACGTTTTTTACATCCGCTGTTCCGGTCGAGAATACCGCATCGACAGGGGATACCAGTTCGTTCCCCGATCTGCCCACCGCGCTGAATACGGTGAGTCTGTAGACCCGGTCCGTCTCAAGCTCGATTTCATCAAAGCTGAGGGTTTTGCCGTCGGAACTCAGGTCCCAATTGTCTTGCCAGTTCGCGGTAAGCGGTTTGGGCAGGAGGGTGATATCTGCGGCGACATAGTTGCGGCCTATGGTGAGGATCTCTTCGGAGAATCGCACGGAGATATCCGTGGTCAGCTCGGTGTCCACATCACCGTCTCTTGGATTGGTGCGGTTGATCTCCACCGCAGTGACCGGCACTTCCGTTGCCTGCCAGCCCACGCGAATGAGCGGTTTGGAATCGTCCTCCGTATAGAGCGTGATCTCGCCCTGGCGACTACGGTAGGCCTGGGGCGTGTAACTCAGGGTGATGACGGTGGTTTTGTCGGGTTGAATGCTAACCGGAACCTGCGAGGTGACCCTTACCTGATTGTTGTCTGCTCTGACGGAAAAGACCTGCCCGGGCGCCACGCCTTCGTTTTTGATTACGAGGTCGAACGCTTCCCGTATACCGAACCCGACCTGCCCGAAATCTACCGGTGCGGTTACCACGGTGAAATCTGGTCCCGGCAACCCCTGCACATCGGCAAGTACGGTGAATGGGAAGTTGGGATTGTTCGGGTCATTGCTGGCAATGGTCATGGTGGCTTCGACCGTGCCCCTTCTTGTAGGGGTGACGATCAATTGCACGCGTTTGTTGGATCCAGGGTCCAGGTCGAAGCTGGCGTCGGATCGGGTTTGGAGACTGTAATCCGCATTGTTGCTGGAGATGTTGAAGATGCTGAGTCTGCCGCCCCCATCGTTGATGATGGTGATCGGCAGGGTGATCGTTTCGTTGATCTGGATTGACCCGAAGTCCAGGGGTTGAGGCTGTACGGTGAGTCTGGGTTCCGTATCCACGACGATACCCGATCCTGAAAGGATGACCTCGATGTCGTCCTGGCCGTTGATCGAGATCCGGAGGCGGGCTACGAAGTCTCCCTGTTCATCCGGTGTGAATCGCACCGGTATCTTCGTGGTGTCGCCTGCAGAGACATCGAATGGAAAGGCCAGGGGGGCAGTGAGCGTTTTGAAGTTTGCGCCAATCACTTCGGCGTCACCGGACAACTTTCCAGATGTGGGATTGATCAGACGAACCGTGTCTGTTCGTGTCGAATCCACCGGAACTTCTCCATAGAGCAGTACGCGCGATTCGACTGCCGCTAGATCGCTCTCTTCGAGCCCTGTGCCGGACATCGGCAGGATTTTCTGTTCCACGAGCTGCTGGCCGTCTACGGTTGCTGTTGCGATTACGGTCAGCACGGCCGATTTCGTTCCGGCGGATGATGGCGCAAAGGTGACGATGACCTGGAGGCTGTCGGTTTCGCCTACAGAGAGCCCGCCAGGTAGCTGCAATACGCTGAATTGAGCCTGATCCGAGGAGGCGACATTCAGTATGCTCCAGCGAATGTTTCCGTCGGTTTTCAGAACGACCTGGCCCTGACTGCTGGTGGTCGTGGTGGCGAATCGGAGCGTGTCAGATGGCACGAGTACCAGATTTCCGCCTCTTCCGCGACCGCTCAGAGGGATGTCGAGGCGCTCCGACCTTTCTGCATTGTTTACCACTGTAAGGGTCCCGGTTTTGTCTCCGGAAGTGGTCGGAGCGAATCGCACCGTTACATTCGCGGTTGCACCGGCCCCAATGGTCAGGCTGGTTTCGGAGATGACCTGGAAGAAGGTGGAGTCCACTTCGATGTCGGTGACGGTGAGGTCAGATCCGCCGGTGTTGGATATCACGAGCGTTGTGTCTCTGGTCTGGTCGATCTGAATATCGCCGAAGGATATTGAAGACGGCGACACAGATATCCCGGTTCCACCAGCGGCGCCCGAACCACTCATTTGGATTTCCAGGTCGGGTTCTTCCGGATCATCGGAAGAGATGACCAGTGTATCAAGCAGGGCGCCCGATGCATCAGGTGTGAATGTGACCGTGATTTCTCCGAAGAGGGACGCGCCTATCGAAAAGGGCAGGACTGCGTCGATGGTGAATGCGCTTGCGGTGTTGGTGAAACTGGAAATCGAAAGGGAGGCGTTGCCCACATTTGAGATCCTGAGACTGCGGACCTCGCTTTCGCCAACGGTTACCGTGCCGAATGTCAAAGATGGTGGAGATGGTTCAATGTCTGGTGCGAGCCCGATGCCGCTGAGTGCAACGGTAATAGGACTTTTTTCATTGGGGGCGTTGTGTTCGATGGACAGGATCGCAGACCTGGAACCCGACCCGATGGGCTTGAAGGTGACTGTGATTTCCTGACTCTTTTCGAGTGAAATATCGAATGTCAACATTGAAACAGAGTAGGCAGGATCGCTGCTGGTTATGGACAGGATGGACAGGTCGGCGATGCCCAGCGAGGATGCCGCAGGAACGATGTTTCTTAGCCCGATTATGTCTGAGAGCGATATACTGAAAATTTTCAGTCCAGGGTTCTCAAGAGTGAGTCCGAGCGCCAGTTCGGATCCGACATTCACGCTACCAAAATCCAGCGTGGTATCGGAAAGGGCGATGTTGGATACCACCTGAACTTCGACTCCTGTGCCGGTAAGGGAGATCTCCAGGGGATCGCCAGGCGCGTTGTGCTCTATGGTTAGGGTCGATGTTTTTGCGCCATCGGATGTGGGTTTGAACGTGACGGTCACATCCTGCGTTCCCCCAGGTCGTACGGTGAATGATACGGGTGTGACGGAGAACGCAGTGGCATTTTCACCAGAAAGAACCACGTCGGTCACACTCAGAGTGGCTTCACTGGGATTCGTGATCCTGAAGGTCTGTGCAGAGGAAGAGTCTGCGAGGAGTTCGCCGAAATCGAGCGCCGTAACGGATACCTGGATATCTGCTATTTCTACAGTAAAACTTGCGGTGAGTTTGTCTGGACCACCGAGGGCGCCCATGTCATTCCGTGTACCGTCAGCATCGAGGAAGATGGATGCGGGATCACCAGCGTCAATGACAGGGGAGCCTGGCTTAAGCGAATAGTCGAATTCCTCTGATTCCGCCTGGGCGAGTTTCGCGGCAACGGACTTCAGCGGTGTCGTATATAGTGGGTCTTTGTTAAGGGAGTTGGGTCCGGCAGCCATGATCCGGTAGTCTCCCGAGCCGTTGTTCCAGACATCATTGTAGTCATTGGTGTGCTGAAGCCCATCAAATTCGAAGCCCGAGATACCGTAAAGGGTATTGCTGGTGATCAGGTTGTTCCTGATGTCAATACGATGTTTGGCAGGGTCTGCGGGTGCCATGATGGAAATGCCGTGACTGCCATTGGAGTCTATTGTGTTGTTGATTAGGGTGCCGCCAGCCCTGAACAGAAAGATCCCGAAGGCGCCGGGATTATTAACGATTAAATTATTTGCGATCACAGGATGTGGCGTCACGGGTGATGCAGAATTCACACCGATGAAGATCCCCATGATGGTGTTCCCTGTAATGATGTTGTTGGCGATGATGGGTCGTGCATTTGTGGCAATGGCGCGTTCGCTTCCGGTTATGATGTTGTTCTTGATGGTTGGCGAAGTCTTCCAGGCGTAGACTGCGAAACCGCCGCCATTTCTGACCGTAAATCCACTGAAAGTAACGTTATTCGCGGTCGTTACTGCGATGGTTCCACCACCATCGATGATCGTGGTGGCTGGATCCTCGCCCAGAAGATCCACGCCATTCTTCAGCGTGATATTTTCTTCGTAGAGTCCTGCAGAAACAAAGATGGTCTGCCCGGATATAGCTTTGCTTATCGCTTCACGGATTGTCGCAAAGTCCTGTGGAACGCGGATGTCCGGGTCCGATGGGGGGGAAGAGGTCACGGTTACTGAAACATCATCAGGGAGGATTCCCAGACTGATACCGGAACTGAGTACGATCGACATGGAAGACAGGGTGATTTTATCGGCGCCCGCCGAGTCGAAATCCGAAAGCACCTCGAAGGTGACAGTGGCGATGTGCCCATCCCCTTCGGCCGCGGAAACGGTTGAGCTCCCAGACAAATTGAGGGCTCCGAAAGACACCGCAATTTCGGATATTTCGAAACCTCGGGTGAGCAGCCCCGGCTCACCCTTGACAGGCGACAACAGGGACGAGTCGTACCGGATTTCAAAATCGAATGCCTTCATATCGATCAGGTCCTGGCCGAATACCTGGACTTTGAAGGTCTGCCTACTTTTCGCCCCGGCAAGCTCCAACTGACCTTGGTCACCATAGGCACCATCCAGATCCAGCGAGAAGATGGCCTCCTGGGCCGGGACACTCGCTGAGATGAGGAAGATGCCAAAAACTGTGAGGGTCATTGTGGTGGCCAGTTTCTTCAGCATATGTATCATATCCGATCCCTGATTTACGTGATGGGTTTATCCAATGTTGACTTTCTGAAAGGAAATGCATTGGCCCGTTTCACTGAGTGAATATGTCCGATTCACTGAGTGATTTTGAGCTCCGCTTCAGGAGCTCATAGTGTATCGAAGTGCCGCGAATATCTACAGCCAATTCGAATTCATGCGATTGCCTGTCCTGAACCAGAGTACTCGACTCCACACGAACCCACGGAGTTGGCCTCGAGAAACTCTGTGAATAATCCCCCGATTCACTGAGTGATTTTGAGCTCAGTTTCTGGAGCTCAAGATTGTATCGAAGTGCCGTGAAAATCTATAGCCAATTCGAATTCAGGTTAACACCTATCTTGAACCTGAGTTCTCGCCTGCCCGCCGTAGCTGCACCGCAGCGTAGGAGGGGACGCACGGAGTTTTGCTTCTAGAAACTTAGCGAAAAGGCCCGATTCACTGAGTGATTTTGAGCTCCGCTTCTGGAGCTCGAAATTGTATCGAAGTGCCGTGAATATCTATAA
>CAVOEZ010000332.1:0-5483 GCA_963694355.1 Latescibacteria bacterium UBA2968
TGCATTGGACAAGAACGCGATCATCGTTGGAGCAGGACACAACGGCCTGGTTACGGCCTACTACCTCGCGAGAGCGGGTCTGGACGTACAGGTATTTGAGCGGAGGGCCTTCGTAGGCGGAGCGTGCGTCACTGAGGAACTGTGGCCGGGATTCAAGTTTTCAACCTGTGCCCATATGATCCACGGCTTGCCACCAAGAATAATTGAGGACATGGCCCTTTATGATCGTGGCCTGGTCGTGCTACCCCGCGAGGGCTATATCCGAATGCGCCCGGATGGGTCATACTATGGCCCCGTAGATCATCCATCTTCAAGAAACCGGGCGGCCCGAGGCAGGCTGTCGGAGCAGGAACTTACCGAGATGCGTGCATACGGCGATTTCAAGTCCACCCTTGCCAACATTATGGAGCCGTACCGTTTCCAACCGCCTCCTTCTCTCGACCAGGTTCGGGAGAACATCGCCGGGACGCCTGCACAAGCGGTACTCGAAAAAGGATTGAAGACACGGATCAGTCAACTCCAGAATGAATTTTTGTCCACTGACGCGTTAAAGGATTGGCATGCTGGTGAAGGAGCGGCAGTTGGACGAGACCCCCTGGGGCTTCACTTTGCATACAGCTCCATCAATCGTCCAGACCCTGAAACCGGTGAGGCGCACCCCTATGGATATGTAAAGGACGGGATGGGTGCGGTGAGTAAATACATGGCTGAAGCGGCTGCCGAGGCCGGGGTAAAAGTACACGTAAACTCAGATGTAAAGGAATTCATCGTCGAAGACGGATCAGTTGTAGGTATTCGCCTCGAAGATGGTTCCGAGGCGCGTGCGGACATTGTGGTGTCGAATCTGGATCCCAAAAACACCTTCCTCAATCTGATGCCGCCAAACCATGTAGACGACACGTTTCGGAAGCGGCTGAGCGACCTGATCACGGGGGTCAGCTGTTACAAACTCCTGGCTGTAATCAGCGAACTCCCCGAATGGAAGCACTGGGACGGCGCTTCCGACCAGCCCCACATAGGTGCAGTTACGCTTCAATCTTCCCGTCCGGAGATCGACGCCGCATACGATGAACTTGAGGCCGGCCTCCCAGTCAGGAAACCCGTGATCAGTTTCTCCATGCCCTCCTTCGCGGATCCAGGACTCACACAGGATGGGTACCACACCGCCTCGGTATGGATCTATCCCGCTCCCGGCCGCCTTAAAAACAACTCCTGGGATGAGGTTCGAACCGAGATCGCCGAAGGCATTATCGATCAAATTACCGAATACGCGCCCAACTTCAAGGCATCAATTCGTAATTACATTTTTCGGACGCCCCAGGATCTGCAGCAGGAAAATCGGCTTACCGACGGATGTATCTGGCACGTCCAGCATGCCGGGGAGCACCTGTTCTGGAACCGACCACTGCCGGAACTATCAGCATACCGTGCGCCACAGAAAGGACTCTACCTGTGTGGGGCAGGTCAGCACCCGGGTGGCGAAGTAAGCGGTATACCTGGCTATAATGCAGCCCACACAATCCTGAAAGACCTGTAACGGTTCAGGAATATTTCTCATCCAATGCTTTGTAACGAATTGACTCCTATGACGAGTATCCTGATCACACCCGAGCAGATTTCAAACGCTCGAAGAAACGCGGAGCGCTTTCCGTGGGCATCCGCCTTGAGAGACGAGGCGGTCGCAGCGGCAGAACGGTGGACCGGCCTGGAAGATGAAATTCTCTGGTCGCTTGTCACCGAACAATCCATCGGGCGCAGTACCAACGCCAGCGTGCTCAAGGGGTGTCCCGGATGTGGTGATGGCATAAACCGATACGGTGGTTCCTTTCGAGTGGATGTCCTGGCAGAACCTTGGAAGATTAAGTGTCCCAATTGCGAAAGTGTATTTCCGACAAATGACTTCGGTGCGTTCTATCAGAGCGGCAAGGGAGCGGACGGATGCTTCGACCCCGAGCGGGCGAACAGGGACTTGCTGTTCAATGTTGCTCACCCGGATCCTGAAGATCCCGAACACCGATTTGGTGTAGACGACGGCACCGGATGGACGGACGATTCCGGAGAGTCGTTCAAGCTTGTCGGTGTCTACTGCCATCACGGCGTGTGGAATGAGATACGTTCAGCCTGTGAAGGATTGAAGCAGGCTTTCCTGTGGACAGGGGAGGAAATCTACGCGCACAAGGCCGGTGTTCTGCTGGCTCGTATAGCGGATCTGTATCCTGAAATGGACTGGTCTTTTTGGGCAAAACAGGGATTCTACAATTCGGATGGTCTGAGCGGGAGAGGCAGAATCTATGGTCGGATTTGGGAACCCGGACTGCTGATCTGCTTTACCCGTTGCTATGATGCCGTACGCACAGCGTGGAATCAATGCAAAGACATGTTCCGATTCCTGACGGAAAAGCAGCGTGCACTCTCACTGACACCGCAGGACTCTCCCGATGCCCTGTGCGAACACTTCGAGAATCACCTGATCCGCGAAGGCATACAGGGCATCGTGAGCGGGGATGTGGCAAGAAACCAGCCTGGCGACCAGGTTACCATGGGGGTTCTGGCGGTCGTCCTGGACGCAAAGGACACGGACGAGTGGCTGGATTGGATTTTCCGGGAAGGACATCTCAGAGGACAGATCCCCAACGGGGGCCACATCCCTCAACTGTTCGCGGGAGAGATCGACCAGGACGGTGTGGGATCTGAGGCTGCCCCCTCCTACAGTCTCGGGTGGCTACACAAAGCGCAGGGAATGAACGATCTCGACCAGGTGATCCGATGCAGAACCACCTACACACGGAACAGCGTTCGGTCCTTTGGTAGATACAAGCAGATGTTCTTGGGTCACCTCCGAATGATCTGCCTTGGAAAATTCATCCCGGCGATCGGAGATACGGGCCAGACCGGGAGCCCGAACCTCTGCGGCCTCACCATTGAGCAATGTCTGGAAGGACTACAGTTGTTCGGGGATCCGATATTCGCTCAAGCGGCTTTTCTCCTCGCCAATGGCGATATGGGGAGGATCCACGGATCCCCTTTCGAGGAGAATCCTGAGGACATCCAAACTCAGGTGGCCGAGCTAGTGGATCAGCACGGTGTATTCCGCCCTGTTTCGGACCTGATGACCGGATATGGCCTCGCGTTGTTGCGGGATGGAGAACCCGGAAAAGAACGAGCACTCTGGACCTATTACGGCCGGAACACAGGTCACGGCCACGCTGATCGGCTGAATCTGGGACTTTACGCGTTTGGTCTGGATCTGCTGCCAGACCTAGGATATCCTGAACATGCAAGAGTGTGGCCCAAGCGTTCCGGCTGGACGAATCATACGGTTTCACACAACACAGTAATGGTGGACAAGACACCGCAGACCGGAAGTTATACGGGAAAGATCCGGTACTCTGGCCAATCAGGGGACGCCCAGGTCGTCTCCATTTCCTCCCCCGATGTCTATTCCCAGTGTGAGACCTATGACCGAACCAGCGTCATGGTGAGCGTCACAAATTCAGACTTCTATGTTCTGGATCACTTTCAGGTAAAGGGTGGAACGAGCCATCACTTCACGTTTCACGCCGCTGAGGGTCCGGTCGAATCCACCGGTCTTGAACTCGCTCCCCAGAGGGACGGGACGTATGCAGGAGAGGATATACCCTTTGGCAGCTTTTACGATGGCGAAGTCAAATCCTATAAAGGCAGTGGTTTCCAGTATCTCTACGATGTTCGCCGGTGCTCCGATCCAGAAAGCCTCATATCGGTTGAATGGTCGGTCAAGGACACCTGGCAGACGCTGCCCGATTCCCCCTCTCCCGGCGCTGATACAGGAGTAAAACTCAGAT
Organism: Latescibacteria bacterium UBA2968; assembly: GCA_963694355.1. GTDB lineage: Bacteria > Latescibacterota > UBA2968 > UBA2968. The sequence continues at coordinate 3,825 of CAVOEZ010000332.1, forward strand.
GGAACATGCTGAACCCGCCTGGCGAGGTTTCGCTGTGCCATGGAGACCCTCCCTCCAACAAGCCGGGCAATCCCCGCCGGTTGTCCTATGTCGTTGCCGAACACGCGGGAGAAAAAGGTCTGAGATCGAGTTTCCTGAGTGTCATAGAAGCCTACAAAGGGAATCGCGTGGTTCGGGACATCGAAGAACTGGATTTTGGCTTCGAAAATGCCAGGGTAGTCAGAATACACTTGCCTGGGAACCGCACGGACACAGTCTTTTTCTCAGATGGAACCCGGCAAATCAAGCTGGAGGACGGCATATTATTCGATGGAAAATTCGGGATATATTCAGAATCTCCGAATGGACCCGAATGGGCAACCCTGACCGGAGGCACGGTCCTGGGAAGGGAAACACATGCCATCAGAGGACAAAGCGCCGAATGGCGGGGAGTGGTCACCTTTCGTGGTGACGGTGAAATTCGAACAGATGCAGCGCACCCTGGGACAATTGATCTGACCGGTTCATATCTGACGATAGAAAACGAAAATCCACATGATGCGTGTTACCGAATAGAGAATGTGACCCGGAAGAACGGTGAAACGGTCATCGATGTTGGAGATGTGGATTTTATCCGGGGCATGGTCGATGACCTGGACTACTCGAGAGGTTTCCGTTACGACTTCAAACCAGGTCATCGCTTCTGTGTAGTGTTGACCTGCTATAAACGGTTTCTATAGTACTCCCTGCAACACTGCCAGGTCTCCCGGAAGTGCAAGCGATACCAAATCAACGGTTATTCGACCTCACCCTGAATCCCTGTTCGGTAAGGAATTGGTCGAGTTCCTCCCGTCGATGAAACTGACCCGCCCGTCCACCTGCCACAGATGTCCACCGGCTGTCTTCCTGATGCATACCCTGCGCTTCGTAGAAATCCGAACTTGTTCGGTCGTACGTCTCCAAATGGTTCTTGTGTGTTTCCACGTCCAGATACCTGTCTTTCTGTAGAACAGCACCCAGTGGGAGTCTGGGCTTCACATCAGGTTGTTGATTCGGATAGCCGATGCACATGCCTGCCACCGCATACACGTATGGCGGCAAACTCAGCAACTCACCTACCGAAACTGGATGGTTGCGCATTGCCCCGATCATGCAGATTCCCAGGCCCTCCGACTCTGCTGCAACAGCAACATTCTGCATCACCAGTGCGACATCAACAGTGGCGATGAGAAGTGCTTCGGCGAAATCTCCATCGAACCGTTCCGCGCCCTGGAGTTCACCCGCCATCTTGCATCGGTTGAGATCTGCGCAGAAAGCCAGAAAAACAGCGCTTTCGTGAATCTGTGTCTGGTTAGCACACAATTCGGCCAAAGCGCTTTTTCTTTCAGGATCTGACAAATGAATGATCGAGTACGCCTGCAAATTGCTGGAGGTGCTTGCCTGCTGTCCGCACGCGATCAATTCCTCCAGCAATCCTTCGGGAAGCTCCTGATCGGTAAATTTTCTCACGCTTCGATGCTGCATCATCGTTTCCATCGTGGCATTCATTTCGTTCCTCTCTTGTTGTGTGAACGGGTTTCGAGTTCCTTCCAAATATCGCCCGGTCCGCATAGTTGGTCAACAGATACTCCAAACTGCACGTCACCTTGACGAGGGAACCGCAAAGTAGTATTTTTAGTG
>CAVOEZ010000333.1:0-5462 GCA_963694355.1 Latescibacteria bacterium UBA2968
CTGGTCGTGTTCTACTCCGTGTTCCACAAGGTGTTTCACTTCCTGAGGCGGAACAACCACCAGGCCATCAGGATCACCCAGCAGAATGTCTCCTGGAAGAACGGGAACGCCGCCGATCTGGACCGGTTCATTTACACCAACGGACATCAGCATTCTGTTGATTCCTGCACCGTGAGCGCCCCGACAGAAGACGGGGAGTCCGACTTCGCGAATGCCGACCAAATCCCTGACGACACCATCTATGACGATTCCAGTTCCGCCTCTTGCCTGCACGCGGCGCGTAAACATGTCGCCCACTACACCGGCGCCAAGGCAACCTCCCGCGTCGATCACGAGAATTTCGCCCGGCTCAATAGATTCGATCGCCTGGCGATGAGGGCGTCCCTCCACGGTGTCGTACTGGGCTTTAACCAGATCCTCGCGCATAGGGATGAATCTCAGGGTGCGCGCCCTGCCGACCATTACCTGGCCTGAACGGACTGCTTTGGGGTCTATGCCAATAGGGAAAGTATTCTGGAATCCGCGGACCATCAGCGTTGCGGTAGCGGTTGGTACACTGACCTTCTTGAGTGCCTCGAGCAGATCATCGGAGATGTCAGCATCAGGATTTCGGATCACTTTTTCTTCCCCACTGTTCCTGCCTGGAATTCGCGTTCCCAGGCCTTGATTTCTTTTTCTCCGTCCAGTACGCCGATCTCGAGGTGGAAGTCCCTTGATTCGCCCGGCTCGATGTTCTTGAGGTATCCGTTCTTTCGGTTCCAGGCCCTTCCCAGCATACTTACGTTTCCGGGCTCGATTCCGGTTACGTAGGTTCCCCTGTGGAAATGTTGCCAATGGGTAATGACAGGCATCTCCTTGAAAGGGAATTTCCAATACATTCCTAGGCCGAGCCGGTCGTTGATCATTCCAACGTGGACGTTGCCCTGGCGATCCGGGACTGGACGGTGAATGTAAACATCATCGTGGGCTTTTTTTCTTGGCGAGGGTGCTACAGCATACTCTGTCGGATCGACGACTCGATCTTCCACCCCATCCGTAGATTTTCTACTGTTGAGGACAACCCTTGTACCTGCATCCAGGACCGGGAAACCGGGATTCGTATGATAAGCGAACATCAGCGGGGAGGGATCAACGCTCAGGTTCTCGATGCGATCGTGTATCCGAATGGACTTTTCGCCCAACACCGTAGAGATCTCTCTGGTCAACTCGAGATTAGTACCAAATACAACAGCCTCGCGCATCTTGCCGCGAACTTTCACGACATAGTCCTGGCCTTCCCAGACGCCCTCTGCCTGAACCCCCTTGGCCGGGAGATAAGAGAGACGTCCGTGGAGCGGAAGTTCTTCATTCTCTTCAAGAGGGTCAGTTTCAGGATGGCCGCAGAAGATCATCCCGCACGACACGACCAGTCCGCCAAAGAAACCTCGTGCCCAGCCATACCCTTCGGGTTCATAGAATGCGGGACCTACATCACCCGTGTTGCTTCGGAAGCAGAGTGACTGTCCTTTATAATGGGCGGAGGCGATGTCCAGGGATCGTCCCGGAAGAACGGAGAAACCGAGTCCGGATGCATTGAATACCTCTATTAGATCTGCGCCTCGCTCATTTCCTTCCACGAGTTCCGCCCGTCTAGCCCCCGCAACCTGGTCCATATTACCTACACGGTCCAAGAGCTGCTGCTTGGAATAATTGCGGCCGAATAATCTGGGCAATTCAAATCCTCCTGTGGGTAGAATGGGGTTGTTCCACTGGGTGGGATCAGGAGTCGACTCTCACAACGGTGTCGTTTTGCAGGGACTCGATTGCTGCATCCAGCACACGCTGGGCAGCAAGCCCTTCCTCGCCCGAACCGTCGATTTCTTCTGGAGAGGCGCCCTCCGTGATCTGTTTCAAAAAGGCGTGGATACGATCTATGAAGGTGTCCGTGAAGTCCCTGAATCCGCCAAAGGTGGGATTCGTGAAGACGGTTTTCTGATGATCGCCCGCGGGATAGAGGGTGAGTTCACGCCACATATCTTCTAGGACGAATCTGCCACCTGTTCCGGCAACCTCGCATCGCTCCATCGGGTGTCCACGTTCGATGTCGTAACTACCGGTGAGTGATCCCACCACACCGTTATGGAATCGCATATTGAACTGTGCGGTTGACCAGATCGTTCTGCCGGGCGCTTTGGTGGCAAAACACTGGACCGCTTCGATATTGCCACAGAAATAGCGCATCACATCCACGGTGTGTGGGTGAAGCGCCTTGATCTGAAAATAGGGTGAGGATTCGTTCGGATTGCTTATCCACATACTCATATTGACGAAGAGAAGATCGCCCAGCCTGCCTTCATTCACCCACTGTTTTGCCAGACGCGCAGCCGGCGTGAACCGGTGATTCATATTTACACCAAAGCAAAGGCCTTTGGCCTTTGCTTTGGAAACCATTTCCTCAGCTTTAGGAATATCATTGCAAATGGGTTTTTCGCACAGGACGTGGCTGCCGGCGTCCAATGCCTGGAGCGTGGGAAGGTGGTGATCACTCCCGTATTCATAGCCGCCGGTGGTCACACTGCAGAGATCCGGTTTTTCGGTCGCCAGCATTTCTTCGGTGTCGTAATAGCTGGACACACCAAGTCGGTTAGCCGCTGTGTTCGCCCGTTCTGGATCAATATCGCAGACGGCAACCAGTTCAGACAACTCATCCTGCAAATAAATGTCTGCGTGACGGTTACCAATAGGACCCATCCCGATCACACATACCCGAAGCATGGCCACTGTCTTTCTATTGAAGTGTAACTACCTGTCCGGTTTCCCAGGATTCAATGATGCCTTCAATGATTTGCTGAACGTGTAGTGCATCTGCCCCGGATGCATCGATTTCGTCCGGACTCAAACCTGCCAGATTCTGTTCAATCCAGCAGCCGATTCGGTTGTCGAAGGTTTCGCCGAAGCCCATCATTCCGCCAATATAAGCATAGGTTTCCACTTCACGAGAATGTCTGGGGTAGAACTCCAGGTGTTCGCAGGCATCGCGCAGCACGACTCGTGCTTCGGAACCGACTATTTCAAGCGTTTCCAGCCCATATGAGCCACCCGCGTCGTAACTCCCCGTGAGATGCCCGATGATCCCGTTCTTGAAAAGAAGATTGACCTGAACATTCGACCAGCAGATGCGTTTTCCATCTGGACCATCCGTTTTTGGACCGCGCTTGAAGAAGGCCTGGACCTTTTCGACATCTCCGGCAAAGTAGCGCATTACATCCAGAGAATGCGGGTGCAGGGCGCGAATGTGGAACCACGGCGAGGATTCGTTGGGATTGTTGATCCACATGGTCATGTTGATGATGTTGAGTTCGCCAAGGCGACCGCTTTCCACCCACTCTTTTGCACGAAGCGCCGCGGGGGTGAATCTGTGGTTGAGGTCGATTCCGTATCGGAGGCCCTTTTCACGTGCAAGGTCAACCATTGTTTGGGCTTCGTCGATGTTGTTGGAGATAGGTTTCTCACCAAGCACGGGTATCCCACCGTACAATAACTCAAGGGTGGGTTTGCAGTGATCGCCTCCATTTTCAACGCCGGCGGTGCACATACTGGCGGCATCAATCTCGATTCCGCTGTCCAGCAATTCCTTCACAGAGTAGAAGGCACGACATCCATATTTTTCTGCGGCCTTGTCAGCCTTCTCCTGGATGATATCACATACCGCGACGATTTCTGCGTCGTCTCGTTTTTCGTATACCTGGGCGTGTCGATTGCCGATTCCGCCCATTCCCACAATGGCCACTTTCAATGGCATGGTCCGGACTCCTTGAGAGGAAAGGTCTAGGCTAAGCGTACAGGGCTTTGAAATAGTCGAACGACCTTTTGATTACACTGTCGATCTCTTCAACGGTCATATCCTTCGTACCCACGATTTCCAGAACAGCATACTCGAGACCCGGGATTTTCTTGAAGGCCGCGGCTTGTGCTGAAAGGTCCATATCTCCGTTGCCGGCAACCTGATTTTCTACAGGTCCGATCGCTGTCTGGCGCCCTTTTACGTCCCGAATTCTCAGTGAAAAAATGTAATCTCTGATCTTGTGAATGGTCTCCTCAGGTACTTCCTGCTGGGGTGTTCGCCAAATGTGAGTGGTGTCGTAATTCAGGCCAACCCAATCCCGATCGACCTCTTGCATGAACCGATATGCAGTTTCGGTATTGTAGACCGCGTTGCTCACGTGCGGCTTGATGCTGAGTTTTACGCCACGGTCAGCCGCTTCCTTGGCAAGACCATTGATATTTTCGACAACTGAATCGAATGAGGCTTCGTTGTCCGATTCACCACCGCCGCCGGTCGTGATCAGGGGAGCCCCCACTGCCGCTGCGGCATCCATGATCTGCAGGAAGCGATCGCGATCCCCTAGATTCCCGCTGGCGCCTATCGATTCTAGAACCAAATCGTTATTACCCACTCGAGCTTTGATCGACTCATAGTAACTGTTGTTCTCTCCCGGGCTGAGGTGTGGCGCCATACCTGGAATGGCACAGAGCTCAATGGATCTGTATCCGGTTGCCCTGATTCGATCCAGTGCTGTGTCGAGACTGTGACCGCCGTAAAGTATTGTGCTGCATCCCAATTCCATTGTAGTTGGCCCTTCCCTTGATCTGTGGTCCTGGTTGGATTTTCGAATCCATGTATACCGGTAGAATACCGCTTTGTCAAGATGAAACTCCCTGCCGGGTCGGCTAAGTATTTTGAGGTATTTCAAACACCAATTCGACCCGCACTTTTGGGTATTTCCACTATTAGGCAATCCGGAAGGATCGGGACCCGAATCTTCATAAAAGGTTAATTTTAAGTGATTTATTTCTATTCTTCAATGGGGCGTATGGTCTAATTGTGTAAAAGTCCATAATACTTCCAGAAAGCAGGTCATGGATTCATGTTGGTATATATATTTTAAAAACAATACTTTGAATGAAATTTGGATCTTTGGTCTGTGTGGGCACGGGAGTTGCGAAGGTTAAATCTGTGAGGGACTTCTTCGGATTTTATACACCGATAGCAGGGGGATCTGAAATGGATGTATATGAGGAAACGAGAAATAACGTAGCGGTGCTCAGTGTATACGGGAAGATGATGAGTAGCCACGAGGTAACCATCCTTAGGGAACACCTCACCAACCTGGCGATGAGAGGGTATTGCCGGGTTGTGATCGATTTCACAGGTGCAAGATGGTTCGGAAGCGCTTTGCTCGGTGTGCTCGTGAGTGCCAAAAGGGCATTCATGCACGGTGGTGGAAACCTCTTGATTGCGGGGTTGAACGATAGATGCCGGAGGATACTTCAGACTGTGCACCTGGATCCTGTGTTCAAGTGTTGGGAGTCGGTTGAACTGGCGGTTTCAAGTTTTGGGCCACTGGAGTTCAAAGTTGATATCGACGGAAATATTTCCAGTTTCAAAGCCAGAAGAATTGGGGCTCGAGCCACTTGTTAAG
>CAVOEZ010000334.1:0-5457 GCA_963694355.1 Latescibacteria bacterium UBA2968
CTAGAATGGATAAATTGAAAGTGGCTTTATTCGGGGTAACGCATCCTCACTCCCGGCCGCATTTGAAGACGCTTCAGCTTTCGGAGATGGTTTCAGATATTTTCATCTTCGATGAAGATGGAGAAGCTCTGGAAAATGTGCGGCGTGAACTCGGTGACGGTATCGCAGGCGCCTATACCAGTCTCGATGAATTGTTCACACAGGTGGATTTCCAGGTGGCAGTTGCGGATTTCCGAAATCACCTGAACGGAGATCTATGCCTGAGGCTGATAGAAAATGGCGTTCATGTGATTAGCGAGAAGCCCATTTCACGGACGGCAGAGGAATTGCAAAAGGTGGTGGACGACGCCGAGGCCGCGGGACTGAAACTGGGAGTAATGTATCAGAATCGATATCATCCCGTATCTCGAGAGGCCCGACGGCTCGTTCAAGCCGGGTGCATTGGCCGTGCGACTGGCTGCGAAGCAAGATTGGTCACCTCTCAGGTTCAATTCAGGAATCCGAAACACTGGTTGTTTGATGAGAAACAGTCCGGAGGGGGAATTCTGTCGTGGCTTGGCTGTCACTATATCGACCTGCTCTGCCACGTACTCGACGATGAAATTACAGAAGTTACAGCAATTCTGGATACCCTGAGCGGAGAGGATATCGATGTTGAAGATGTTGCTTCGCTGTCATTCAGGTTCAAGAGTGGTGCCATTGGAAGCCTTCAGGCAGGTTACCAGCTTGCCATGAGCAAATCCGGCTATTTGGGTCCAAATTATGATTCCTACATGGGTTTTCGAGGAACGGAAGGCCGCATCTTCTGGAATCCCGTTGACAATCCTCCAACGCTGAATGCAGAAAGTTCTTCAAGGGCCTGGAGGGATGCCCCCGCTAGAACGTTCAACTACACGCTCCCGGAGGTAGACTGCTACGGAGGTGCATTCGGCATCGAGTTCCTGGAGCGGTTTTTGAAGTCGGTACAGGGGGACGGTGACCCCCCTGCAAGTGGAAAGGATGCGCTGAAAATAGCGCGGGTCATTGAAGCCGCATATGAGTCAAATCGGACAGGCTCGAGAGTCCGTGTGCAGTAGGTGGGATCGAAAGGGCAGCGTATGCAGGGTAAGCAGATCAGAACGATTAGTGGAGAGATTGCAACGCCTCTGGGGTTGGCCGGCAGTCCGACTACGGGAAGCCAGTTTGTGGCGCGTGCGTGGTCTGTAGGTGTGAACTATTTCTTTTTTTACAACCAAACTTACAAATCGCTGATTCAGGGCATCCGCAGAATTCCCGATCGCGACAGAATTGTTGTGGCCACTGGAATTGAAAAGCGCGATCCAGTGGCAATGAGGGCCTATCTGGATCAGACGCTTGAATTGATGGGCACGGATATGATCGATATTTTTTTCGCTGAGTATGTGTCACCTTCGGAAGAACTAAATGAAATTGTGGGCGACGGAGGCGCACTCGATGAAATCCAAAAATGGAAAGATGAAGGGCGGGTCAGGTATGTAGGTGCCACTTCCCACAGCCGACCCATTTCGACGACTCTGCTGGGAAGTGGGAAGATTGACGTCCTTATGCACCGGTATAACATGGCACACAGGGGTTCTGAAGAAGAAGTTCTGCCGTATGCGAAAGAGCTCGGAATCCCGGTGGTTGCATTCACGTGTACCCGGTGGGGAACGCTCTTGAAAGGCCACGACGAATGTAAGAAACGAATCCCAGGCGCATCGGATTGTTACAGGTTTGTGCTAAACAACCCGGCAGTTCAAGTGGCCCTCAGTGCGCCGGCTTCGGAAATCGAGCTTTCAGACAATCTTTCAGAATTTTCTAATGGCCTCCAGGCATCGGAAGATCAGATCGATGAATGGGGGGCCTATGGGAAGCTGGTGTATGGTACGGGTTCCGATGCCTTCGAGACCCGATGGCCGTAAAGCCGGGTCAGGCAGTCAACCTGGTATTATCTTGACCTACGCCGCATCCCACGGGTGCGGTATTTGTTTTTAGGGGGCGATTGCGTCAGGGGCTACGCCACAGGCAGAATCAAGGGTTTAGAATTCCGAATGAAGTCTTGGTGGTGGAATACATAGAGAAGGAGGAGATATGGGTATGCAGGCGAACAACATGACCAGAAGAAGCAGTGTGTTGATTGCTGCGGTTTTGTTTCTGATGTCCGTCCCGTGCGCCGGCAAGGGCAACCCACCGGTCGCCGGCTTCAATACTGCCGGTTCCGACGCAAGAGCCATAGAGATCGCAGATCAAGTGATGCGTGCCATGGGTGGGAGAGAAAATTGGGATGCTACCCGATTCCTTGCTTGGAAATTTTTCGGACGCAGGCTCCACGTTTGGGACAAACTTACAGGCGATCTAAGGTTCGAAGAAAAAGATCTAGTGGTTCTGATGAATATCCATACCAGGGAAGGGAGAGTCTGGAAAGGAGGCGTGTTGTTCACACAGCAGGATTCCACTGCGAAATATCTCAAGCGAGGATATCGGGCGTGGATCAATGATTCCTACTGGTTGGCTATGCCATACAAACTCAAGGACTCAGGTGTTACGCTGAAGTTTAGCGGAGAAGGCAAGATGGAGAACGGGAGGGACGCGCACATATTGACACTGACTTTTGAAAATGTGGGTGTGACGCCTCAAAATAAATATGACGTATACGTTGACAAGGAGAGACTTCTAGTTGAGGAATGGGCATTCTACAGAAATGCCGAAGACGAGGAACCAAGATTCAGGAATTCTTGGACGAATTGGGTGCGCCACGGGAATATCTTGTTGTCTGCGGAAAGAGGCAAGCGGGCTCATTCTGAAGTGGGTGTTTACGGGACCCTCCCGAGGACCGTATTCGAGAATCCGGATCCTGTAGACCTGAAGTCATACAAATAGCAATTCATACCTGTTTTGCAGGGTTGGAAATCGATTCGAGGAGCCCATGGAATTAGAATGCGTTTCGATTGTTGCCGCATTAATTGGTTTGCTGGTATTTGGTGTTGGGCGAACTCTAGCCGCTCCAATTCTTCACCCGGTCTACAGGCAGGAACTGGAGCATCAGGAAATCGAACGCCTGAAGGCACTTGTTGGACCGGTGATGGGACTCAGTGAAGAGGATCTGGTTGCGCTTGTGCCTGATCGCACAGGGTTCTACTACCTGAAATGTGCCAACTGCGACGAAGGTACCCACGAGAGCCAGTTGGCGTGGTCGATAGACCTGCCAGCTCATATGACCTGCAAATTTTGTGCTACAGTATTTCCCAATGAAAAGTATCCGGAAGATAGGGTACTTAAGGTGAAGAACCCGCTCGGCGTGGAAGTGGACTACCCTTATTTTGAGGATGAGACAGGGTATCGTTTTTTCTTTACAGCAAGGGCGTGGTATTGCGCTCGCTTTTATCTTGCCGCACAGGCCAGAAATTTGGGCGATCTATACCAGGCTACGGGAGACAGAATTTACTCACGGCGCACCGCACTGATTCTGACGTCCTTTGCGGCTCACTACCCTGGATATCTGGTTTGCTTCGATGAGGTGCACGTGCCAAAGGCGTTCCACGCCGAGCCGCCATTCCCGAGGCGGGGTGGGAAATGGGGAGCGTGGCGCTACAATGAGATCCCAACAGATCTCGTGTACGCATACGATGCAATTTATTCCAGCGGCGACCTCGAGCGCTTTTCCAAAGAGAAGGGCTCCGATGTCCAGCGTGCAATCGAAGAGGATTTCTTCAGAGGAGGGGTTCGTCAGGACGACTTTCACGGACCGCTTTTTACCAATGCAAGCCCAGGGACTTATGAAGGCTATGCGGTTCTTGGACGAGTTCTGGGCGATGCGGAGCTTGTGCACGTGTCTGTTCGCAGAGTAAGGGAGTTCCTCAATCAGTGGTTTTTCGTAGATGGGTTCTGGCGAGAATGCTCAATGGGTTATCACAGATATACCCTGACAAATCTTCAGCGGGCGCTCGATGCTCTCGATGGATACTCTGACCCTGTGGGTTTCGTTGATCCGGTGGACGGCACCAGGCTGGATCGGCTTAGTATTGAGAAGGAGTTTCCCATTATCCAGCGGTCGCGGGATATTCTACAAGACTGTAGATATCCGGACGGTCGCCCGATTACTGTCCACGACAGTTGGTCAAAGTTTGACGATCGTCCAGTGCCGGAACGGTCCAGGTCGGTTCTTTATGCCGGGGCCGGCCACGCCTGGTTGGGAACCGGCGAGGGAACAGATCAGATTCAGGCTCATCTGCACTTCTCGGACAATCAGTTTGCTCATACCCATGCAGACATGCTCAATTTTGTCCTGTATGCGCGTGGGGAGGAGTTTTTGCCTGATGTCGGCTATACCCATTCCCGCTATAGACAGTGGGCAACGAGCACCCTGTGCCACAACACGGTGGTGATCGATGAACAGGAACAGTTCAAGGGTACACACGCAGAGCCAGGAGACGGTCAGTTGACGGCCTTTGAGTCGAGTTTTGAAATGATTCAATGGATCGAGGCCGTGGGCAACAGAGCCTATCCAGAATTGGCACAGACTTACAGGCGAAACCTGCTGCTGGTGAGACTGGAGGATGGCAATGTGTATGTCGTTGATCTGTTCGATGTAATTGGAGGAGAACAGCACGACTATGTCCTTCATGGAAGCGCGGACAGATCTTCAGGATTCAGCTCCAACATACCGATGGAGAAATATGGGGAGCACATGTTGCGCGGGATTCAGGTGCGTGGACCCAAGCACGCCCGGGATTCCGGTGATGCATCCGGGCGAAATCCAAACTACGCGTTTATCAGAGAGGTCAGCTGTGGAACCGTTTCAGCCGATGCGGTGTTGGCTATGGATTTTCCGGACAATTCAAAGGGTCTCAAGACCCACCTGGTCGAACAGGGAAATGCAGAACTCTATCTTGGAAAGGCGCCCTCGATCAGGAAGGCTGAGGAAAATGACGGGAAGCTCGACGAGTTTCTGTTTCCAGTCGCAATTGTCCGAAGGGCGGGCGATAAGCCTTTGTCTAGCGAATTTGTAGCTGTGCACGATCCGTTCGACGCCTCGCCAAATATCCTCAAGGTGTCGCGGGTGAGCTCTGCTGAATCAGGCAGCGGAGTGGTACTTAAAGTGGAACATAAATGGGGAGTCGACTGGATTCTGAGCCACCGGGGGAAAACACCTGGTTTGGCCACAGCGGACGGTGCTCTCGACGGACGCCTTGGCTTTGTACGGGAACGAGATGGTCGCCCGGTCGCCATGAGCCTGCTGGACGGAACAGCGCTCTCCTGGAAAGGTCACGAGGTGAGCGGCCCCGGTACCTATTCGGGAGTTGTCAAGAGCACGCTCCGCAAGGGGTCAGGAGACGGGAGGGACGCACTGATCGTCGAAGGCGAACTCGAGAAAGGCGAATCGCTTAAAGGAGGGACTGTTATTGCACAGTTCGGTGATGGGTCGACGCTTGGTTTCAAGATTGATAAAGTTGAGCCATA
>CAVOEZ010000335.1:0-5442 GCA_963694355.1 Latescibacteria bacterium UBA2968
GCGTTCCTCCTCTGGAAGGCACGGTGAACAAGTTGTCGTTCGTGCCATCTCCCCGTTTCCGATCATTGCCAATGAAAGCGATCGTTTTCCCGTTTGGCGAGGGTGCAGGAGAATGGAGATGGCCGGGCAGACCACATAACTTCTTTGTGCGTCCTCCTTCGGCAGGAATCGAATACAGGTTCCTCTCATAGTTGAAATCCGTGTCTTCTTCCCTGTTTCCAGTGAAGTAAACTTTCGATCCATCGACCGACCAGGTGAATGACTCTACACTCCAATCACCTTTCGTGATCTGGCGAGACTTTCCCCCTCGTGCGGGTATGATGTGGAGGTGTGTCCTGTATGTGTGGTGGTAGCCGCCTCCGTTCATCCGGTAGGAGATTCGTTTGATGTGGACCACGTCGGTTTGTTTCTCTTTAGGCAGTTTGTCGCGTTCCGGATCGAGGGGTACCCGGGTGAGGAAGAGGATCGACTTTCCGTCGGGTGACCAGGTGGGACTCGAGACGCCGAATTTCTCGTTCGATATCTTCCTGGCTTCCCCGCCGGTTGAAGCAATGAGCCACAGCTGTGATTTGCCCTTCCGTTCATCCTCAGCGTCACGGGCAGAGAGGAAGAGGATCCTGTCGCCGTCCGGGCTCCATCTTGGATTGCTTTCTGATTCACTGGAACTGGTGAACTGCGAGGGTGTTCCACCCGAAGTGGAAACGCGCCAGATGTGGCTCTCGTACGTATTTTTCTTTTTGTCAGGATGGAATCTTGTGTGGGTGAAGAGGACAGACGACCCGTTCGGTGACATCTGCGCGTCTGAGATGAGCTGGAATTTATAGAGATCTTTGGTCGTGATCTTGCGTTTCGTGGGCATATATGCTCCCGTGAGGTTGCCTAACCGGTAGCTGGAGATTTCCGAATGACGAGTAAGAGATGGCGTTGTTGTCACCAGGTGTCGAGCGGGCGCGCCAGAGGCGACGAGCGCATTTCGAGTATCGAAATCGGAATTACTGTCGCGCATTCTGGATGGTGATGCGTCTGCAGACTACAATCTTCGAATGGCCGCTATTCCGCACGCAGGCCCCAGGGCGAGTATGGGGAACGCAAGCGGCCATCCCCAGGCCGATACCAGCGCAGGGACGAGTTGTATGGTGAGCATTGTGAGGAGGAAGCCGACAGATGTCTGAAGTGTGAGCGCTGTACCGACTGCGTGATCCGGTGCGAATTCGGTGACCATTGCACTGAACTGCGCCGAGTCTGCGACAACGAAGAATCCCCAGACCCAGGCGATGGGGACAAGCAGCCAGAGGGATTCGCCGAAACAGAAGCCGATCGCGATGCAGCAGCAACCACTGATCCACATCGACAGATTGACGAGCTTGCTTCGGCCCATCCGGTCTGCCGCCAGACCGCCCCAGACACAGCCGAGACCACCCGCCGCGATGGTGCCAAAGGAGATGAGACCGATCGTGCTGGCGGTGATTTCAGTTCCTGAGTCAGCGGACCACGCCAGGGCGCTTGCACCGATAAAGGCGGGCACCCAGGTCCACATCGCGTAGAGTTCCCACATATGACCAGGTATCCGGAGGTGGCAAGCCGCGTTTCGCGATGACGAATGACGGCGCCGACCAGGCCCCAGGAGAAATTTCTTCGGGCGAATGGATTGGGTCCGTCCCTGTAGAATAATCCGACGGCGATCGCAGCGAGGAAGCATCCTCCCGAAGCGGTCAGTACGATGATGTGCCAGTTCGCTTCGTTGAACGCCCGGACAAGATAGGGGGGCGCCTTGCCGATCGTGAGGGCGCCGACAATGGTGCCGATTGCGAACCCACGGGAGGTCTTGAACCAGGTGGCGATCATCTTCATTGCGGGCGGGTAAACGCCTGCGAGGAAGAATCCGGTGAAGAATCTGCAGACGAGCGCCTGTTCGAACCCGGTCACGGTGATCAGAAACGCGTTCGAGGCCGCACCGAGGAGAGCGGCGATAGCGAAGTAAGCTCGCGAGGGAAAGATGTCCGCGAAGTTGAGTATCGCCGCTGTCGCTGTGCCGACTACGAACCCGACCTGAACGATGGTGGTCAGCCACCCGACCTGACTCGTGTCTAGACCCCAGATGAGTTTCAGTTGGGATGAGACCGCGCTGGCTGTGAACCAGAGCGACATCCCCATTAGTTCCGACACGGCGAGCAGAATGAGTATCCACCAGCGGCGTCTGTCTTGATTTTCGGCAGCCAACGGTCCTCCCTCAGGCCTGGACCCTTTTGGAGAGTTCCTGGATTACATTCACGCATTCCAGGCGAACATCGCCCAAAGAAGAGGGTGTTGCATTCCCGCTTCTGAGATGTTCGAGGACGATTTCTTCAGCTTCCACATATTCTGCGCTTACTTGAGCGACAGCAGAGGCGATTTCATTGGGAATACTTGTGACGCCGTTGCAATCGCCGTGGAGGAGGTCGCCTGGTGTCACAGGAAGCCCACCTACGCGTACGGGGACGTTGACCGAGAGGGTATGGCAGTAGGAGTGTGCACAGATAGCGCCGTTGCTGAAGGCTGGAAAGCCGATTTCCCGGACCTGGTCCAGGTCGCGTGCGGTGCCGCTGGTGACCAGGCCAACCGCCCCGAAGGTTTTATAGGTGGTGCACATTACTTCGCCGAAGGTGGCGGCGACAGAGGGATCGTCGAGGTCCTGGAAAACTACGACCGGTGGTCCGGGGATCTCCTCGAACGCAGCGACCTGCTTGTCGATGCTCGAGTAGACGTCTCCGGTTCCAGGAGGTGCGTCCGAGCGATAGGTCGCGGTGCAGGCGTAACCGACCATTGGGGGCATTTCAGGGAAGCAGGCCTTGATGCGGCTGTCCATATAGCCTGCGTTCCGCGGACGAATGTCGAATATTTCGATGACATTGCAGATGGTGGGTGTGTCAAATTTTCTCAGCAGGTCCAAATCTTCCTGGGAAAGTCCAGTGGTGCTCATCCTTGAAGCTCCTTTTTTTGTAACCCGGTCAGCTGATCGCCTGTCCGGAAACAGATATTTCCGTTCCTGCGACCATTCGGTGGGTGTCGATTTGGCCATCTTTCTTGCGGAGATGTACGAACTCCGCGTCTGTTCGAATGGCTTCGAATTCCACGGTGTTTTCTTTTGCAGCGGTCAGGATCGTGTCGGTTAACCCGTTTCTGGTGACGGTGATGGCACATCCATTTTCCGTTCCTTCTGAGGATACCTTCGGCGGATCTTCCGATTCCCTGTAGGGGAGGAATGCTGTGATACAGAAGAGCGAGTCCCAGAACCAGTCGTATCGGAGACGTGGGTGATCGAAGTAGGGCTCCGCCTTCCAGCGGCCCGGCCAGGGGGTGACGATGTGGACGTCGCAGCGATTTCCAAAGCGATTTCCGAGGATCGTGAGTTTGTCCCGCTCGAGTTCCAGCCCATTCTCCTGGTGGGTGTGAAGCAGCCAGGAGAGCAGCGCGCGGTCTTCCATCTGGAATTCCAGGCGATCGACTATGATCAGGGATGAGAGCTCACCCGTTTCATCCGGCAGGCAAAGGGCGCGGCGGGTAAACCGATCAGCGGAAGGGTAACTGTCACCCGCATCGGCTTCGATGAACGGGAATGCCGTGTCCAGGTCGGCGGTTTTGATCCCGTCCGTTGTGGTTGGACACCGTCGCTGCATTTCTCCCATTATAAGCGGGAGGTTGTGGGCCTCGCCGAGGGCGCCCAGGCGGAGGACCTCTGTGGTGTCGGGCAGGCGCTCGAGCGCATAACCGGAGTCGATGGCAAAAGATTCGCCCAGGGTGTGGAGGGCGAAGTGATTTCGGTCAGCCTGGCGATGACCTCCGGCGGGAAAGACATCGCACAGGAAAGAGAGAAAGAAGTCTTCTGAGTCCCATCCCGATCGGACGTCGACAAGACCGCGATTCCGGAAGTGTTTGGACGACGGCAATTTGGCCGCAGCAGGGGAGATCGGTGCCACCGAGGGATCGAAGTAGAGCAGATACCGCGTGACCGAATCGTTCCAGGAAGTGTCAGGCGCTTCCCAGAGGCTTCCGTCATCCGGTGGACTGTCTATGCTTTGCCAGAGCCACTGGGCGAGTCCGCTCTTCTGCTCGGCCGCCACCAGGGCGAGCCATTCAATGTGGAACTGGTCGCCGCAATCGTTCAGGTTGTTCGGTCTTCCGGTGGCCGGTATCAGTTCGTGGGTAAGCCCCTGGGCGATGCGTTCCCACCCGGGATGATCCACGAGCTCACGATCTCCACATTTCGCAAGGGCCTGCGCAAGAGGCGCCAGGTAGTGCACCGTTGCGCTCCCGTAGGCCGGTCCCTCGTAGAATGACCCTTCCCCATCGTGACCCTTTTCGAGAAAGAGAAGGCACCTGCGTTTGCTCAAGGCGATTGCGTCCGCGAAGCGGGCGTCGTCCAGGACACCGTAGGATTTGAGTGCAAGCGCTAGCAGCCCGAGGCCCACGAGGCCGATCGCAGCCATATTCCAGTCGGGCTTCTCTTCCGCTTGGTCAGGCGGATCGTCCAGGAGGTAGTCGATAAAGGGAATGAAATAGGTGGCGCACCGTGTCTGGTCTTCGTCCGAAAGAGATGGCTTGAGCAGGTCCAGGATAATGCCGAGGAGACCGGAACTGACTCCCGCGTCCAAGCAGTTGTCGCGCCAGGTTCGATATGGGCGTCCGTAGTTGAATCCGCCGCAGGCTTCCACAATTCCGTTGTCCACGACGGTTTTCAGGATGTTACAGGCGGCTTCGGTATACCGGTCATCCAGGAGGATTCCCCCAAATGCGAGCTGCTCTATCGCTTTTGGAATGACACGACCGCCGTTGCGGGTCAGCCAGAAATGTGATTCCATCTCCCGGTAGTCGATGTAACCCGGACTGCCGGGATCCAGATGGCCTTCGCAGAGTAATTTGAGATTTTCCTTGAGGGAGGATACAATCGGATGATCATCTGATGTTCGTGCCTCCAGAATGGGACGAAACAGATTTTCAGAATTTTCCATTGCTTCCCTTTCATCGTTGCTTACTTCGGAATCGTAGGTCACGGAGAGCTGCCGAAAACGACTTCTGCTAAATTTTGTTCTATTACTCCGGAGGCATAAATACCTCGTGCCTCTCAGGATCGGTGTACCCGTCTATGGGCGTGGGTACGACACCTGCGCTGTTCAGTGCGGCCTGAACGATGCTTCTGTTGAAGGTGTGTACAAATTCTGATTCCAGGTAGTCTTCCACAGGCATCCAGAGACACTCTGCGATTTCTTCGGGCTGTATGGTGACGTCGTGCGACTTGGGGTGGAGACGACACACGAAGTAAATGTCGGATTTTCCATATCGGTACCCGTGCCAGTGCCGGAAGCAGACGAGCGCGTCGAATTCAGTTTCGATGCCCGTTTCTTCCCGGATTTCCCGGATTACGCAGTCTGCAAGGTGCTCGCCAGGATGCAAGGCGCCGCCCGG
>CAVOEZ010000336.1:0-5418 GCA_963694355.1 Latescibacteria bacterium UBA2968
GCACCCGAATGTCTTGGGGTTCCTCTGAGACTTAGGAATGCAAGGTGATCTGCGGTTAAAGTTTCAGTTTCCTCGAGCAGGACAATACGCTCGAGCGTGTTTCGCAGTTCGCGGACATTCCCTTTCCAATCGTAGGTTAGCAGAAACTTTTCCGCTTCGGCTTCGATTTTTGGTACAGCTTTCCCGAAGGCTCCGCAGAATTCTTGGAGGAATTGCCTGGCCAGAGGGATGATATCATCCCTTCTTTCGCGGAGTGGTGGAATGTATAAGGCCGCAACGTTCAAGCGGTAGAAGAGATCCTCCCTAAAGCTGCCTGATTCAATGGCTCCGGGAAGGTCCTTATTTGTGGCCGCAACGATTCTGACATCCACCTGAATGTTTTTGTTGCCCCCGACCCGGTAGAAGGAACGCTCCTCGAGTACCCGCAACAGTTTGATCTGGTTTTCTAGAGTGAGTTCTCCGACTTCATCAAGAAAAAGCGTGCCACTATTGGCCGATTCGAACTTTCCAGGTCTTGCCTGCTGCGCCCCTGTGAACGCGCCCTTTTCGTGTCCAAAGAGCTCCGCTTCCACAAGCTCCTTGGAAATGGCGCCACAGTTTATAGCTACAAAAGGGCCGTCCCGTCTGATACCTCGGTAATGGATGAGTTGAGCAAGGATTTCTTTGCCGGTGCCACTTTCGCCTTCTATCAGAACCGTGGTCGTTTCACTGCCAGCAATACGCTCAGCCAGACGAATGACTTTCTTGAAAGATTGACTCTCCGCGACAATGCTATCGAAGTCGATCTTTTCCATCTGCGCTGTGCGCAGGAGTTGAACCTCCCGCCGCAGGCGGACAGTTTCCAGGGTTTCAGCGATAAGGAGTCGAAGCTCGTCGGTGTTGAACGGTTTGGCGATATAATTGCGAGCACCCGCCTTCATGGCCGCTACCGCTGTCTGGATACTGCCCTCGGCAGTGATCATTATTGCGGCGATGTCCGGATCCAGTTTTATGATCTGCTTGAGGGTCTCTATTCCATCGATACCCGGTAGTCCGATGTCCAGCAGGGCAAGGTCCGGACTTTCCTTTTCGGCCATTTCCACGCCTTCCTCTCCGCTCATCGCAGAGACGACTGCGTGACCCTCTCCCTTGAGGACTTTTTCGAGCAGCGTGCGAATGGTCAAGTCGTCATCGACAACCAAAATCTTATAGTTCATGTCGTGCGTTTACCCCGACTTATGTCAAAAACGCTTAGGGAACCGAAGCACTGCCAATTGGTTAGAATAAAGGTTGATGAATAGACCTTGTCAAGGTGTTTTCTGTTAACGGGGAGGATCCTTTAGGAACCAAAATACGCCCCAAGAATGCCGTTTTTTGTTATATTCCAATTCGTGAAACCCAATCAAATCAGAGTCATGAAAACATTTCTTAACGCACCCCTTTTCTGGTACCTGTCCCTCATTTCGAGCTTCCTCTGGCTGGGCGGATGCAGTCTGCTTGACCGCCAGAAGGAACCCCAGATTGTTGAGGTCAACACCGATCAGGACGCCTACGAATCCGTAGGACGGGGCAAGAAAGTCAAGATCAGCCTGTTCACAGACGATCCCGATAATGATGAGTTGGATTATCTGTGGGTTGCCTCGGGGGGCGTTTTCGAGCAAAGTGGACAGGACACGCTGGTAGACCTCTTTCAGGACTCCGTGTCGGTTGTCTGGAAAGCACCCGGGGCAATCGGTGTTTACGATCTGGTGGTGCAGGTGAGTGATGGAAAATCCGGTACCAGCAGCGCCTCCACCCTGCATATCGTTGTTACGCAGGGAGGACCAACGGCTAACGCAGGACGAAACCAGAATGTAGCATATAGCGATACGCTGCGCGTCCTTCTGGATGGCACGAACAGTTCGGATCCAGATCGAGATGACCTTAGATATGTCTGGGAGCAGATCGCAGGGCCCGGTGTGACATTGACCTCCGGCGCCTCAGGCACACCCTCATTCGGAGCAGTTGCACCGGCAGACTATGTCTTTGTACTTCAGGTTAGTGATGACCTGGCAGATACTACGGGCGCAGTTACGAGCCAGACCGATACCGTGGTTGTGCGTGTGAATGACAGGGGTGGCAGAGGATTCTGATTCCGATACAATTTCATTCTCACTAACAACGAATCAAGGGGCAGGTCTGCGACCTGCCCCTTGATTCGTATGCACCGTGTAAAGGAGTGATCGGGCGTGCGTCTTGCGCGTAATTCTATTTTTCTCACTGTAGAAAAGGGTGCACACCTTCTCGGCGGAATGCTGCTGGTGGTGCTGGTGGCCCGAATCCTGGGCAGGGGGGTGTTAGCAGAGTATGCCTACGTCATTGGGTTGACGGCCTTTTTCGTACCCATTCTGGATGCGGGTCTCAACAATCGCATCATCCGATCCGTTGCAAGGGGAGGACACGGTGCCACAGAGGCCAGCCGGGAGGCAGTTTCTTATAGAATTACGGTGGCGGTCCCTGTTCTTGTGCTTATGGTTGGGTGTGCTCTGATCTCATCCGAAACAAGAACTCTTGTACTTGCAGTATTTCTCATCGGTGGTTCGACCATTTTGATGGGTCTGGGAGATTCTTTCAATTCGGTCATCAAGGGCTTACAGAGAGCCGAGATCAGCGCAACGCTGATTCTGGGCCTGAATGTGATCCTGGTTGTGTCCAGCGCGTGGACAATGTTTGCAGGCATGGGCCTGACGGCCATTGGCCTCTGTTATTTTTTGAGCAGGGGAGTGTATCTGGTGGCGGGCGCAGGTGCCGTGCAAATAGTGGCCAGGGAGCACAAGGTAATCCTTCGGCCTGGAATCCGGAAGGATGCCGTAGTCGACGGGATATTCCACCTTCCGGCGGTATATTTCCTGGGCAATCTTCTGCACGTAAACTATATCACCACGTATCTCGCCGGCGATTCGTTGCAGGCAGACTTTTATGCAGTAGGATATCGAGTGGCAGCAGCCCTATTTATCCTCACAGGGGCGAGTATGGAGGCTGTGCTGCCGGCCCTCACCCAAAGGCTGAGGGAGTCCAGGGATTTGAACGAGACCGTAAAGAAGCTCTTCTGGTCCCATATGCTCATATCCGTGTGCCTGGTTGTACTCGTGCAGGGGGTGGCTCAACCTATGATAGCTTTGATACTCGGAGACGATTTTGGAATGGCGGAAGGACCTATAAGGTTGCTGGTCTTGTGTGTGCCCGTATTCACCCTTTGTGCCCTTGCACACACCGTCTTGCTTGCTTGCGGACAACAAAAGATAGCGACCAGCTGTATGGTGGGGTTACTGGGAGTGGGTTCACTCTTGGGAATGGGCGCAGAATTTATCTGGGGGTCGAATGGGACTGCTCTTGCATCTACACTGACAGCTTGTATATTTGGAATTGTGCTCTGGGAACTCGTTCGGAGGCATCTCAGAAGAGGCTGAGTTGCTCAACAGCTCTCATTCGAATATGGGGAAACAGTGTCCGAAACTGGGTCTCGTCAAACAGAGATGTGAATCTTCCGACCATACTATGGAGGCGTTTGAGAAGATACTCTTTGTCTTCGTCTTCGTCGTAGTGTTCGATCCGGGAAAGGGTTCCATCTACCTTCTGATAAATAGAAATCCGGTCGCCTATCTTGCAGCCAGCCGCAGCTGCAGCCAGACGGTGCAGGTTTGGATTGGAAAACGTCTTTTCAGTGATGGTCTCGGTCCTGCTCATTTCATTTGGCAGTAATTGTCCATTCTGAATTCGGGCGGAAATATCGAGGTAGAGAACCGAGGCCTGTTCGGGTTTTCGATCCAGAATGAGGGGCGTGATTTCCCTGATCATTGTTCTGAATATGCTCTCATCTCGTCGGTTTCTCAAGCTGCTGCCTTTCAGCGTCAACTCACCGTCGTATGACATCAATGCGTAGTTTTTCGCCTTTAGGCTGATCATAGCAGCATATCGACCGTCGTGCAACAGGTTGATGCCCGATGGGAGTTCCTCCGAAATGGACTCGATGAATTCCCGCTCTTCCCGCTCCGTGCCAACTCGTGCCGGGGCTACAAAATATACGCCGTCTGTATCTGCCTCAATGATTTCAGCCTGTTCATCCTTGAGGAGTCCCACGAGCTGTCGAGCGATTTTTCTGCCAATCGTGGTAACTTGCTCTGCGGACTGGAAGTCATTGAAGCTCGCTCTGCTGTATCCCAAATACCCATAGAACGAGTTGATTAGGATTTTGTAACTGTTTTGCAGGCCCTTCCAATATGCACGGTCTGGCGCGGATCCTGCATTGCGCTCGTTATTTTTGGATTGTAGCCTTTGCCTTGTCAGTTTTTCCAGGAGCGGCAGGAAGACATCTTCCGTATCCATCGACGGACGAATCCTATGGTTCAGCATAATGGAGGGGTAAAGACTTTCTACATCCGCCTTAACGACACGGTCGAAAATGCCGGACGCAAACAGTTCCGTATACCCACCAGAAAATGGTCTGGCGGGATGCGGTCTGGGGATCGCGAGCCCCCTTCGGAGGTAGGCGCCAACCATAAGGGCATTGATTTTCTCACCAGGACCTGAAACTGCTGCTTCCTGGAACGTGTAGGGCAACAACTGGGTTTGGTAGAATTCTGTTGGAACGACCAATTCGCTCAGCATCCTGACATCCCGTACATCGTCCAGTGCATACTGGATGAGCTTGGAAGGGTCCGTTCGCCAGACCTGGGCGATTTCCTCACCCGGAACAAATACCCGATTTTCACGTTCGAGTCCAAGTGCGCGGATTGCGGGTTTAAGCCCATAGCTTTCCAGGTTGCCACCAATGTCGAATCGCTGCACCTGGTGGTAGGTGTCGATAATATGTCTGCCGTGGATATAAGCTGGCTGGAAGCTGGGACTGCGGCCTACAGTACGGTAGCGTCTCAGGCCGTGGCCGGTTTTTAGATCGGAGCCATCTCTTCCCCAAGGGAGTTTCACCTCAAGTCTTTCGGCCCTGGCCTGAATATAGAGCAGGTCGAAATCATAGATGTTGTGTCCTTCCAGGACATCCGGATCACGCTCCTTAATTCGTCTTCCGAGCACTCCCAGAAGCGCACGTTCAGACATGTCCGTTCCACTGAGGACCTCTTCGTATCCACGGCTGTCCGACAATGAGATCAGAACGATCTGAGCGCCTGGTGCACGAGGATCCAGGGTAAGGGTTTCGATGTCTAGCTGAAGGCGGTGAACTTCCTCGTATCTAAGGTTGGAGAAGAGGGACTTTCCTGTTAGCAGAAGATACTGGCGAACAGGATTGTTGAAGCTGAAATGAGGGATTCCATCCGAAGTGAGTCTGCCACGGGCTTCCTGAAAACCATCCCACGAGTGAAAATGGACGAGTGCGCGAAACTCTCCTGCGCCTTTCAAGTTCACCACTTTTTTTACATCCACGAGTCCCCCACGCTCAACTTC
>CAVOEZ010000337.1:0-5412 GCA_963694355.1 Latescibacteria bacterium UBA2968
TGAACTTCAAACGCATCAACGGCGATGCGGACTCGGTCATCCTCACCTATGACCAGACCGAGGGTCCCGGTGAGGGTCACACCGGATATTTCAGATGGTCCACCAATCGCTTTCCCGATATCGATCAGAAGTTCGTCGGCTATTCGCTTCACGGGGGGGGCGACGACTACCATTCCGCGATATGGGCCTCAAACGACGCCATCTCGTGGGAGAGACTGGACATCCTCACACCAATAGAGGGTTTTGCCCTCGATGGCAGTGATCACATCCTGATCTGGCACGAAATGGATCCATCATCGATCACACCCCTGGGATCTGGAGAATTCGTCGCCATTTGCGGCGTCGGAAACAGAGCGTCCGGCGGCGATGCGCGAATAACTGAACTCTACGAAGTCTTCCTGGCCGGAGATGGAAGAACCCCGACCAGGAAATGTCGAAGAATTCTGGGTGTAGGCGATCAGAATTCCCAGGACGCCGAGGAACTCTCCTCGCCCACGTCCGTCATCATCGGAGACGAATGCCACCTCATTTACGTGGGTGCAAGCCAGGAGGGATCGGTCAATACCGTGATTGGAGCCAAGGGTGAGGTGAACAGGAAATCCCGCAAGAGTGCAAAACTTCGAAAATCGGAACAGAGAAAGCACATCTACCAGCAATCCTGATCTGCGGAGTCGTCAACTTGGCCACTCGGGCCCGGGTTACCGGCGAGAATATTTGGGAACGTGATTTACAGATTCACTCAAAGAGACAGCCAGACCGGATACTCAAGTGACGGAAATACTACTGGTGCGACACGCGATGGCGGGCAATTGGGAATTGCCGAATGCTGAGCGGCCGCTCAGCGAACAAGGCAGGAAAGACGCGAGAAAGCTGTCCTGCAAACTTGCCCAATCAGGAATCGACACCATCTACTCCAGTCCATTTAAACGGGCCCTTGAAACCGTCGAACCCCTTTCCCGGGAAACCGGCATCCAAATCCAGATTCGTAACGATCTCCGAGAAAGCGAGAAGAACGAAGAGCTGCCCAATGTCCGGAAACGGATGGTCACCGCCTTGCGCGAAATCGTAGGAGAAAACAAGAACAGAACAGTGGTGGTTTGCACACACGGCGGGACCACCTGGGGCCTGATCAGCCACTTCGATTCCGCATTCGACCACGAACAATACAAACAGATTCGCACGCCGGATGTCAGGCGTTTCGTCTATAATGAAATTGGTGGGCGATACGATGAGGATTTCGGAATCCAGGATCTGTGATTGCAATAGCAGATGGAATACAGTCTGCCGAGGTAGCGCCTCGCCCATGCGAAAATCCTCGGCGCCGGGGAATAACAACCGTCTGTGTAGATATCGCAAGGATCGATATGAACGAAATGCATGAGGCCAATAGGAAAGGTTGGGATGCGGTTTCACCCGGTTGGCAAAGGGGGATCGACAGGCGGAAGGACTGGCGAAGGTACCCTGAGGATCCCTCACTGGCGTTCACCCCCAGAGAGCTCGAACACCTGTCTGAAATGACAGGCAAGAAGGTCTGTGTACTCGGGAGCGGAGACAACCTTGCTGTGTTCGCACTGGCCGGAATGGGCGCACGGGTTACATCCGTCGACATCTCCCAGACGCAATTGGACATTGCGAAACAAAGGAGCAAGGAACTTAGCCTGTCGATAGACTTTGTCCGTTCGGACGTAATCGACCTGGGTGAGATTCCCGGTGAATCGTTCGACTTCGTTTATACGGGCGGGCACGTGGCTGTCTGGGTCTCCGACATTGCGCTGTACTACAACGAAGCAAGTCGCATCATCAAGCCTGATGGCCTGTTCATTGTCCACGAGTACCATCCCTTCAGGAGGCTCTGGGCCGAGGATCCCAATGGACTTCGGTTGGAGGTTGGGTACTTCGACCAGGGACCGCACAAGTACGACCGTTCCGAGGAAGCACCGGAAAAGGGGCCATTACCAAGCTTTGAATTCCATTGGACAGTTTCGGACCTGGTGACCGCCCTGCTTGGAGCCAGACTGAGTCTGGTTGAAATGACGGAAGAAGGGGACCAGCCCCAGGGATGGGAATCGGCGCCAATGACCGGGTTGCCGGCGAACCTCTTGCTCGTAGGCCGCAAGCGATAACCAGATCCACTGCTTGATGGTCACCTTCGCACCCAACCGAAAGACTTTCAAAGTCAGAAAGGACTACATCGCATGTATGTGGGCACACAGTACATCGGAACATCGAAGAGTGAAATGGAATTCCTGGTCCGTCACGGCGTCACTCACTTTGACGCCACTGTCAAGGGGATGGACGCCGAAACACTCACCAGACAGCGTGAAGAGGCCGCTGAATTTGGTGTTGAACTGGAAATGGTTCACATGCCCATGTTCGACAATATCGCCCTGGCCAGAGACCCTGAACGAGACAGGGACATCGAGACATACTGCGAATATATCGAAAATGCGAGCAAAGCCGGGCTCAGGGGATTGAACTACAACTTCTGTGTACTGACCGCCCCCGATGCTGGAGGTGTTGTTCAGCGAACACCCCGCGCCCCGGGCCGTGGAGGCTCCACCTACAGCGCCTTCGAGCTATCCGAATATGACAACGACAAACGTTACGACGCAGGAGATGTGACACGCGAAGAGAGTTTTGAACGCGCAGCATATTTCCTCGAACACATTATGCCTGTTGCGGACGAATTCAACATCCAGATGGCCTGCCACCCGAATGATCCGCCCGTACCCATTCTAAATGGTGTGGAGAAGTGGAATTATCCTGTGTTCGAAGGTCTCAAGCGGTACAGCGAACTCGTCGACAGCCCGAATCACGGATTCAACTTCTGCTGTGGTGTTGCGGCGGAAGGGCTGGAGAACCCCGCCGAGGAACTTCCGGACATTGTCAAATACTTCGCTGAGCGCAAAAAAATATTCAACGTCCACTTTCGAAACATAAGGGGTGGTCTCCACAGCTTCACCGAGACCTGGCCTGACGAAGGGGATGTGAACATGTATCAGATCGCAAAGATCCTCTACGATGCAGACTACCCTTACATGTTGATGCCCGACCACGCCCCGCACCATCCAGACGACATCCCGCAGGAAGGTGGTTCTACCAGGTTGCGGCAGGGTTGGGCCTTTCAATTCGGGTACATCATCGCCCTCATCCAGGCCCTGGAAAACGGCAATTAGGCCACCCGATCGGAGATCTGCGCTATGGATCACGCATCAGATACGACTGACACACCCTTTGTGGTAAACCTCTGGCCTGGCGATGTACCGGGTGATGTCGGCATAGAAGGTGAAGAAAATGTCCGCGTACACGACTCGAGATTCCCGGGTATAGGCCAGACAAAACTGATCACAAACGTCACCTGTCCCTCGATAAAAGTATGTCTCCCTGAGCAAGAACGAAACACAGGCACGGCGATGATCATCTGTCCCGGGGGTGGCTATCACGACCTCTTCTGGTATCTGGAAGGAGAAGAGGTTGCAGCCTGGCTGGTCTCCCGGGGAATAGCCGGAATCATCCTGAAATACCGATGTCCCCGCCGACCTGGAGATATCAAAGGTGTTCCGCCCGCTGGGCCGCTTCTGGATGCTCAACGTGCCGTGAGCATCGTGAGGAGCCGCGCAAAGGAGTGGAACATCAATCCTGATCGAATTGGAATTGGCGGATTCTCGGCCGGAGGCCACCTTTCACTGGCTACTGCCACCAGTTTCCACGAACGCAAATACCAGGCAGTGGACGAAATCGACACGACCAGCTGTCGGCCGGACTTCGCAGTACCCTGTTACTCAGGATACCTGAAGGAAGTGGATGAGGACAAATTATTGAAGGGGTTGAGCATTCCGGCGGATACTCCTCCGGTATTCCTGGCTCACGCCAGCGATGACAGCGAAGCGGAAGTCGCGCACAGTGTGATCGCCTATCTTGCTTTGCACCGGGCGGGTGTCCCCACAGAGCTTCATGTATTCGCTACTGGGGAACACGACTTCGGGGTTCGCCAGAATCACGGGCTGCCTTCAAGCTGGCCTGAGCTTCTGCTCGAATGGCTGAGAAGCAATAACCTGCTCGAATCTTCCTCTACCTGAAGCAGGCCTGTTGATCTGGCGATGGAAAGTGAGCCTCTAGTGAAGGGACAAAATGGAATTTCCAACAACCACCGTAGATGACAAAGGCATATACGACCTCAGGGCGCAAAGGCACGTGGAAACCGTCCTCTCGCTATGCCAGGAGATCGGTCTTTTCGAATTTCTTGCAGACAGACCCTCGACGATCGTACAGATCGCCGACCATCTCACCATCGTCCCCCGAGCAGCAGAGGCCCTTGTAGCGGTTGCCGCCGCCGCAGGATACCTGAATGCGCTCGGTGACCAGGGCTTTGGGCTCACCCAACTGGCTGAAACCTACTTGCTTTCCACAAGCCCGTTTTACAGAAGGATCAACGCCAGACCGGATGCCTACGAAGAACTCAAGGATGCGGTAAACCGGGGAGATGACGACGATCCAGGTGGACGACTCGCCGTGGATATGGGGACAAAGAGCGTAGAAGAGATCCGGTCCTTCATTGACACCATGCACACCATCACCCTGGCGGCCGCCGGAGGACTGGCGAAACTCGAACTGTTCAAGGACATCCACCGATTGCTCGACATAGCAGGGGGATCGGGTTCCATCGTCTCCGCAATCGCTGCCCACAATCCCCACACCACGTGCACGTTACTGGACCTGGCGCCGGTGTGCAAAATCGCCGAGGAAAACATCCAGTCCTACGGGTTGAGCGATCGCATCAGCACGCATCCCGCAGATATGTTTGGGGATACCTGGCCAGGTGGACACGATGCCCTTCACTTCGGGAATATCTTTCACGACTGGGATAGAAATTCCTGCTCGATATTGGCCAGACGCGCCTTCGATTCACTCGAGCCGGGCGGCCATATCCTGCTGCATGAGATGCCCTTGAATGAGACAAAGGACGGCCCCCTCACCGTGGCCTGTTTCTCGGTGAGTATGCTCATCTACGAAAAAGGGAAGCAGTACACCCTGACGGAATTCGAATCCATTCTCTCTGAAGCGGGATTTGCAGATTTCCGATCGGTACCCAGTTTCGGCTACTATCACCTCATCAGCGGGAAGAAGTGCTGATTATGTCCCGCTCACGCCCTGTTTCCTGAATTCAGTCTTCAACTGTCTCTTCCCTCTGCAGATCCACGTCTTCACAGTAGCCATCGGAACCTTCAGTTCCCGCTCTATCTCAGCATACGACCGGTCTTTCACATACCTCAGCCACATCGCTTTGCGATAGTGCCCGGGTAGCGCACGAATGCCCTGCATCACCAGATCCTGACACTCCTTTCTATACATCACCTCTTCCGGATTGCCTTCGCTCAGAACCGACTGGTGACCCCATTCCCCAACTTGATC